>JBEKUA010000147.1:0-3947 GCA_049515495.1 Smithella sp.
AAATATATTCACCGACGGGTCTTCCAATCCAAAAACAAAAAGGGCCTCCGGCGTAGGGGTATGCCTCGTATGGGTAAACGAATCAGGAGATGCAGAGTCAGAAGAATACGCACCACCTGGGTGGAAAAATGCGACTATAGATGAAATGGAGATTGAGGCATGCACTGTTGGCCTACAGGAGGCGAAAAGATTCTTAAAAGAAAAAAATCACTTTAAGAGGGTTCTTATTTTTTCTGATTCGAGATACGTTGTCGATAACTTTTTTAAGGCCATGTATATTTGGCCAAGTAAAAGATGGCTAGGTGCAAATGGAATGCCTGTTGAAAATCTCAATTTGTGGAAGCGGCTAAGAAAGGAAGTAAACAAGTGTCCGATCAAAGTAAACATAGAATGGGTTAAGGCGCACAAAAGTAACAAATACAATCAAGCGGCTGACAAGCTCGCAAAACAGTCAGCGGAGATGCCCTTTAATAGACCTTTTTCTCATAGCGAAACCACTAAAAAATGGTCTGATCGAAGCACAAAACGTCGCTGTGTCCCAGTTGTCGGGCAAGAAATCAAAATTAGAATTATTTCAAGGGAATATAAAAATAAAGCTAAAACTTTTGAGTATCGCTATGAAGTAATAGACCCGAACGACCAATCGTATAAAGATTTAGATTTCGTCTTTTTCGATAAATACCTAAGCAGAAATAAATGCTTTCAAGTTCTTTTTAACAATGAACAACAAAGACCTTTTATTCTAGAAGTTATTGAAGAATTAGATTGTTCAAAATACAAGTATTAACGCTTTTAATAGTGACTAATAACAAGGCTAATTCAGCCGACGCAAAAAACTGCGCGGCTGATTAGCAGCGCTAAACCTTTCGAATGGTAATTCTCATTTTTTTGAACACCCGATACCGAACACAAGGTGAAAGATAGTTTTTAAAGATAAAAAGAAACCCCTCAATCTATATAAGCCTTGAGGGGTTTTTAAGGAATGTGGAGATATCCACAGATCATGTTTATATTTAGTAGAGTTTAAGCATCCTCTTTTATGATCATTATTCTCTAATCCCTTCTAGCTGACGATGGTCTTTACTGCTTCAATAACCGGGCTGGTGAAAAGCGCCATCATGATTGTATAGAGAGCGAAGATTCCGACCACTTCACCAACATACATCTTGTCATATTTACGTTTCAGAGAAACAAGGATCAATCCACCAACGATTAAGCATCCCAGTTGAAAAAATGGGAAATTGGTTACTCCTGTTGCCGTGTATTCAGCAAAGCTGAAAGTTGCCGTCATAAGAATAACTGCCGCCGCTATGATTGTTGTCGTTAATGTCTTTTTCATGATCTGTTACCTCCTTTAAGGTAATTTGTTTATTTGCCTTTATACTAATGAAATTTGCGTGCCAAGTTTTCAAAAGAAACAAAGAAGGTTGTAAGGTGATGATATTTGATATGAATTAACAACAGTGACCTTTTGCAATAACTGTTTTAAAAGCCGTTTTTTTCTATTTGTTTCAATAAAATGATTAAATCGTTTAACGATATATGAAAAAGTATGGAGACCGGCCGAAGAGTCGGGTATGATCCTTATAGAAAAAAGTCGGATGTGTTTCGTAATAAACAGTTCAAAAAATAAAATACAAAGTGTTTTAACCGTATGATGAATGATGAAATCCTTTTAAGTCAACTTGAAGAACTGGCCGATAAGCTTGAAATATTAGTTCGTGATGAGAATATAAATATTGATGAGTCTTCCACCAGTCCCGGAGGTCTTTGTCGTGTTGAAGGTAAATATGTAGTTATTCTTAATTCCAAAGCTACGGTGAAGGAAAAGATTCAAGTCATGATAACGGCACTGAGACAATTTGATCTCAGGGATATGTATGTGAAACCAGTTATTCGGGAATTACTGGAAGGATATAAGGAATCGTTTTAATGACACCTATAGAATCAATTTATGAAATACAATCTGCCGTACTTGACCTCCAGCGTTACCTTAACTCCAAGGATAAAGTGGTTTCCTATAGAGCGCAGGAGAGATATGAACAATCGGTTGACAGATTCTTCAGGGAAAATGTTAATGTGGTAGAACCTGAAAAACGTGATACATGTTTCCATGATGTTGATTATTTTCTAAAGCTGCTGAAGTCAACGGTAGAGCATTATGATAATCAAAATATTATAGGGGATAACAATTGAAATGAAATCTATAATAGCCAACATTGTTACCTTAATTTTATGCTTTGCATTACTTTGCGGGTGCTCTGTAGCTTCTGACAAAGAAATCAACGAGCAAGGCAAGGCAGGAATCGCCAATCCCGCTTCCACCAACTGCATAAATAAGGGAGGGACTCTTAAGATTCAGAAAGGAGGAGGCGGAGGAGAATACGGCATCTGTATCTTTGAAGATAACCAGCAATGTGAAGAATGGGCGCTTTTTCGGGGAGAATGTCCAATCAGCGGAAAGAAGATTACAGGTTATGTGACTCCGGCTGCTCAATTCTGTGTTATCACCGGAGGCTCTTATGATATTACCGCCCAGACCAATACTGAAAAGGAACAAGGAACTTGCACATTCAATAACGGCAAGAGTTGCGATGTGTGGGATTATTACAGTGGTAAGTGTTCCAGGAATAAAGAATAATAAATGTCTTTATTGAAAGAGGTATCCTACGCAAAAAGTTATATTTCTTGTAGATATGAATGCCTTTTTTATCAGCTGTGAAATGACAAGAAACCCTTCTCTTGTCGGAATACCAGCAGCTGTTGCCGGCGATCCGAAGAAACGTACAGGAATTATTCTTGCGGCAAATTATGAAGCAAGGGCATCTGGTGTCAAAACTACTATGGTTATTCACGAAGCTCTGAAACTCTGCCCTAAATTAACTTTAGTCCCGCCTGATCATCATTTCTATGGGCAGAAATCAGAAGAAGTTATGAACTTACTATCTAATTATACTCCTGCTCTCGAACAAAACAGCATTGATGAGGCCTGGCTTGATATGACAGGGAGTGAAGGACTTTTTGGCAAGCCTTTAGAAGCGGCACAACGAATAATGAATGAAATAAAAGACAGGCTCGGACTTTGGTGCTCCATTGGAATTGCTGAAAATAAGTTCATGGCAAAAATGGCAGCTGAAATGAAGAAACCTCTAGGCATCACCGAACTATGGCAAAATGATATTCCAGTAAAACTCTGGCCGCTTCCAGTGAAAGAAATGTATGGTGTTGGTGGTAAAACCTCTGAAAAGCTGAACCATATGGGAATAAAAACAATAGGCGATCTTGCCACGTCCAAAGAAATACTTATTGTCAAAACTTTGGGGAAATGGGGAAAAGAAATTTATCAGCATGCAAACGGAATAGACAATTCTCCTGTTCTCGCTCGTGTGGCTGATGATATTAAGTCAATCGGTCGCGAAAAAACACTGCCCGAAGATATATCCGATATTGAGAAAGCAAAGTTAGTTCTAATGGAGCTTGCTGATGATGTTGGTATGACTACCAGAAGGCATGGAAAGAAAGGTCGCACGGTACATATCACTCTGAAATATTCTGATTTTCAGGTAATCAACAGGTAGGCAACCATTCCTGCAACTTGCAGCACCAAGGAAATATATCAGGCTGGTTGCAGTTTGCTTGAACAAAATTGGAGCAGGTTTAATGCGGTAAGATTAATCGGAATAAGCATCTCGGGATTTCATGACAACTGCTCTTCGGATCAGTTGTCACTTTTTGATAAGATAGACGACAATGTAAAAAACGATAAAATTAGACAAATAGACAAGGCTATGGATAAAATTAGGAACAAACATGGCTCTGAAATAATAACATTTGCTGCACTGGTTAAGAAAGAAAAAAGCAGCAAGTAATAAACACCATTTACGCCTGACGACACACATCGGCAACACTCTCCATATTTCAGAAGAATATACTACAACCATAAGAAC
>JBEKUA010000148.1:0-3946 GCA_049515495.1 Smithella sp.
CATTTCGCCTTCCTTCATGCCTCTGGTTGTCACCGCGGGAGTGCCGACTCTGATTCCGCTTGTTATCTGGGGACCCTTGCTGTCAAAGGGAATGCCGTTTTTGTTGACGGTTATGGAGGCGCGGTCAAGCGCTTCCTGCGCATCTTTGCCGGACACATTCTTGTCTGTTAAATCCACCAGCATCAGATGGTTATCCGTTCCTCCGGAAACAAGCCGGAATCCCTGATTTTTCAATTCATCCGCCATTGCCTGAGCATTTTTAATTATTTGTTTTTGATATTCCTTGAATTCCGGCATAAGCGCTTCTTTGAAAGCAACAGCCTTAGCGGCAATCACATGCATCAACGGGCCGCCCTGCATACCAGGGAAAACCCTGCTGTTCAAAGTTTTGGCGTAAGCTTCCTTGCACATAACAACGCCGCCGCGCGGTCCGCGCAACGTTTTATGCGTTGTGGTCGTTACATATTCGCAAACCGGAACAGGCGAGGGATGCAGTCCCGTGCAAACAAGTCCCGCTATATGAGCTATATCCGCCATGATCACGGCGCCGACTTCATCGGCAACTTTCCGGAATTTGTTAAAGTCAATCGTCCGCGGATAAGCGCTGGCGCCGACAACAATCATTTTGGGTTTATGTTCTTTGGCTAATTTTTCCACTTCGTCGTAATCAATTGTCTCTGTATCTTTGCGGACGCCGTAGGGTACGATCTTATAAAATTTACCTGAAAAATTGGCCGGGCTTCCATGAGACAGATGTCCGCCATGAGACAGATTCATTCCCAGAATTGTATCGCCGGGTTGAACTGCCGAAAAGTATACGGCCATATTCGCTTGCGTGCCGGAATGCGGCTGAACATTAACATGATCTGCTCCAAAAAGCTGTTTGCAGCGGTCAATCGCCAGGGACTCCGCAATGTCTACAAATTCACAGCCGCCATAGTAACGTTTCCCCGGATAACCTTCCGCGTACTTGTTGGTCATAACAGATCCCTGCGCTTCCAGCACAGCTTCACTGACAAAATTCTCTGAAGCGATAAGCTCGATTTTACCCGCCTGCCTGCGCGTTTCCAGATCAATGGCATGGCTTACTTCCGGATCAACTTTTTCTAAAAAAGACATTGGAACTTTTTCTCCTTTGCTCTTAATCTTTAGAAATAACAAAATATTGTTATCTTAAGTCTATATATTTTCTAAATAATAGAACAGCATTGACGCCGCCAAAACCAAAAGTGTTGGACATGGCTGTATTTATTTCTTTATTCCGGGCAACTTTTGGCACGTAATCTAAATCGCATTCCTCGCCGGGATTATCCAGATTAATAGTTGGCGGAATGATGCCTTCCTGCAAAGATTTAATTGCAAAAATGGCTTCCACCCCTCCTGTTCCCCCCAGCATGTGGCCGGTCATAGACTTTGTGGAACTGACTATCAGCTTTTTGGCATGTTCGCCAAAAAGAGATTTGATGGCCTGGGTTTCATATAAATCATTGAGCGGCGTTGACGTGCCGTGGGCGTTGATGTAATCAATATTCTCGGGATTTAGGCCCGCGTCCTTTATCGCAACCTGCATACTGCGGGCGGCGCCTTCGTGTCCGGGCGGCGGAGCGGCCATATGAAAAGCGTCAGATGTGCACCCGTAACCGGCAAGTTCCGCATAAATACGCGCCCCTCTTTTTAAAGCAAACGATAATTCTTCCAGAATAATTATTCCGCAACCTTCCCCGATAACAAAACCATCACGGTCTTTATCAAACGGCCGGCTGGCCTTCTGAGGTTCATCATTTCTCACCGACAGCGCCCGCATCGCGCCAAAGCCGCCTACAGCTAATTGTGTTACCGCTGCTTCGACTCCTCCGGTAATCATTACATCAGCGTCTCCCCAGGCAATCGTCTTATAAGCATCCCCGATCGCCGATGTTCCTGCTGCGCAGGCGGTAACGGCGCAATTGATGGGACCTTTGGCTCCAAATCTTATGGAAACGTGGCCGGATGCGAGATTGGCAAGGACGGCCGGAACGGTAAAGGGAGAAATTTTGCGGGGATTGACACTAAACAGGTTTTTTAATTCTTCCTCCAGCGTGGCGATTCCGCCAATAGCCGAGCCGATTATCACGCCGGTTCGCTCGGAGAATTCAGGACTGATCGTCAATTTTGCGTCAGTCATAGCCATTTCTGAAGCAGCCAGAGCATAAAGAATGAAGTTGTCGTAACGACGGACTTCTTGTTTATTTACAAATTGCAGGGGATCGAAATTCTTTATTTCGCCGGCAATTCTGGATTTACAAGAACTACAATCAAACTTGGTAATAGGACCGATACCGGATTGACCAGTAATCGCGCCTTCCCATGATTGACTAACTGAATTCCCTAAGGGAGTCAACGCCCCAAGACCTGTTACAACAACACGCCTCTTCATTGGCTAAAATCCTGCACGGCGATCTATTTAACGCCTTTTTGCTTTAGAAAATCAACTACATCTTTTATTGTACTAATTTTTTCCAGCTCTTCATCAGCTATCTCGATGCCAAAAGCTTCTTCCATTTCCATGAGGAGCTCAACGATATCTAAAGAATCCGCCCCTAAATCGTCAAGAAAAGATGCTTCTAAAACGCACTCTTCTTTAGTTACATCCAGTTGTTCCATTACAATTTTTATGACTTTTTCTTCTAACGTCATGCAAAATCCTCCTCCAGTCAATTATTACCCTAATAATCGGATCAATTTATACTTCATTTGCCGCTTTTTCAAAAACAACCCTTTATTTTTTCATGTCAGAGTGCAACTTCATATATCTTTACATATACAACCGGTATCATTCACTCTTATAAAAAGATTATTCTTACTCTTTAAATTTCAGAGGCGTTATTATCGGATCTATAGCCAGCTTGCGCGTAAAATACGAGCGGTGCCTGCGGCATTTCTACATTCTTTTCTTAAGTTATGATATTATGCGTTCTTTTCTGCTTTTTTGTAATCCCTGCCCTTATAAGTCTCACATGTCGGGCAGATGCGATGAGGCAGTTTCGGCTCATTACACTGCGGACACAAAGAAATTGAAGGTGATTTCAAAAAATCGTTCGCTCTTCTCTGATTACGTCTTGTTTTTGAATGTCTCTTTACCGGATTTGGCATAAATTATCCTTCTTTAATAGTTAATTTTTTATCGTAAAATTTTTTAATACAGCCATTCGATTATCAACAACATTTAAGTGGCAATTACAGGAAGAAGTATTCAAATTAGCGCCGCATTGCGGGCACAAACCCTTGCATTCTTCACTGCAAAGCGCTTTAATTGGTATCTGCAAAATTATTTGCTCACAGATAATAGGCCCAAGATCAATAAAATCGCCTTTATAGTAACTTATTTCCAATTCTTCCGGCGTAAGCTCTAAATCTTCCCTGGTTTCAGCTTTTGCGGGAATTAACGTATAGGCGAAATCAGCGCCAATGAACAGCTTTGTGCTCTCCAAACAACGGCTACAGCAAATATCAATTTGCGCGGAAAACGAACCCTTAATAAAAACAGTGCCTGAAGTATTTGTGACCAGACAGTTTACATCAACCCTATCCAGTGTAAAATCAGTACTTTCGCTATCTTTAAAGCATGCTTTAAACCAGGCATTATCTTCGGAAAAGATGAAGCTTTGTCCTTCCTCCGGGATAAGAAATACGTTGATTTTCAAAGAATTAGCCATTAAAAGCCTGCTGTCTTTTATAAATTTTTACCTTATTAATAATCGAAGGAGTTAATTATAAATTCTTTTTGTTGTCAAGCATAATTTATTTGTTTTAATGAAGGATTAAATAGGTGATTTTAAATCGGCAAAAGATCAAGGTGCTTGACAAAAGGATGATCTCAATCCTATAAGGTTACAAAAAACATAGGAAAATAGAATGATAGGGAAAATCAGAACCCGTTTCGCGCCTTCACCAACAGGCTTTTTAC
>JBEKUA010000149.1:0-3929 GCA_049515495.1 Smithella sp.
ATCTGACTGATGAGTACATAGAATTAAATAACGGAAATAATCAGGAAGTTATTGTGGTTGATGGGCGTGGTTATGAAAATAATGCTGATAATAAAGAGGAAATCTTCACTCTTGTCGATGTAATCGAAAACACTCACACTGCCGATAATGTATACGAAGAAATTATGAAACGGGCGGCCCAAATCATTGAAAAAATTGCCCGTGAAATAGTTCCGCAAGTTGCTGAAAGAGTGATTAAAGAAGAAATCGAAAAACTAAAAAAAATCAGCGCGACAAAATAAAAGCTGTCCGGAACGATTCGACAGTTTTTTAAATGTTCAGGGATTGAAAAATATTTCGATCATTTGCCTTTGAAAGAATATCTGCAAAGCCCGACGAAAACAGTAAAAGGCATTTATCCCTGCCGTTTCGAACGGCAGCAAGCTCATTTTGAAGTTAAAATATCCGGAGGCGTGCGATCTTCAGCCGATGAATGAGTGAAAAAGGCGGGTATTTGCTGCCGGATATTTTGGCAGGATGATAAAAAACCATGGAAATTAATTGTATGCAAACACAGGAGAAATAATGAAGATTTATAAATTTAATCTTTTATGGATGGTCATGTTCTTAATAATCTGCGGATGTTGGGGCCACTCACCGCAGATAGGAAACGATGATCATGATAAGATTCAAGCAAAGACTATTGCGGTACTTCCGGTAGAAAATAACGGTCATGATGCCGAAGCGACCCAATTATTCCGCTTAAGGCTTCTGGAAGAACTTTATTTTAAGGGCTATTCTAAGATACCTTTAGAAATGATAGATAAAAAGCTGGAATCTTTAACTATCAATGAAGGCAATAAAAGCGCATCTTCTGTAGCTCCCCAGAAATTAAAAGACCTGCTGGGCGCGGATGCCGGATTATATTGCACCTTAACTCAATATAACAAATCGAAAATATTTTATACGCCAATAACAATATCGGCTCGTTGCGAATTGCGCAGCGCTCAAACCGGAGAAATTATCTGGCATGCCCAATCCGAGTCTACTGAAAGAAATTTTGATTTTACCAACAAAGGATTGGAGAAAAAATCACATGAGAATTTGGAAATTGTAATTGACGAGGTTGTTACTAATATATTGAAAACTCTACTGGATGGCCCCAATCTGCGAGGTTAGAAATCATATTTCCCGATAGAGTCGGCGATAAATACTAAGATAATTAATCAAAAAGAAAATGATATGAACATACCGAATTTTTTATCTTTGTTAAGAATTATTCTGGTTCCTGTCTTTGTGATATTTTTAATTCAGGATTCATATATCAAAGCCTTAATTGTCTTTACTATTGCCGGTTTGACTGATGCCCTGGACGGCACACTTGCCCGTCTGTTAAATGAACAAACTAAATTGGGCGCTTTTCTTGATCCGCTGGCTGATAAATTACTCTTATCTACAGGTTTTATATCGTTGTCAATTTTCGGCTTAATTCCCGGCTGGCTTACGGTAATTGTTATCAGCAGAGACTTTATAATCCTGCTCGGGATAGTGATATTATCAATGATGTCAATAACATATGAAATTCATCCTATATTTGTCAGTAAAATCACAACAGCCCTGCAAATCGGGACTGTCTTTTTGACTCTGTTTTTAAAAAGCTTCAATTATAGTATCGTAAGCCATGATCTGATTATTATTCTTTCCTGGTTAACAGCATCATTTACTGTTATTTCCGGATTATGGTATATTTTTAAAGGGATAAATTTTGTAAATCGAACCGCCTAAAAATAGGCTAATAAATAAGATATTTAGCTTGACACCGCGGCGTTTTGCTGCTAGTTACGCAACGTTAAAAAGCTTGGTTAATTGTAGGCAAGTAGCTCAGGGGGAGAGCGCCATCCTGACGCGGTGGATGTCCAGGGTTCAAATCCCTGCTTGCCTACCATTTTATAATATAAAAAAGCATGTCTTAAGTTAGAATACTTTAAGGGCATCAGCAAAACAGTGATGCCCTTTATAAATGAATTCGCAAGCGAGCAAACACCTTCGCGGGCTTTGGGATAAGAAAACGTTTACAGGATTATATAGTTCCTAAGAATCGAAGATTCTCCGCGGCAAGCCGCAGGAGAGCTTCAATTTAAAGCGATGTTATTAGAGTAGAAATATGAATATTAAAATTATTTTCCCCGATAATAAAGAAATTTCTTTCGATGCCGGAATTACCGCAGGCCAGGCGCTTAACACCTGGAAAAAGGAAACGCTTGCTTATACCATGGCCGTTAAAATTAATAACATGCCCGTGGATTTAAGCTATCAGATCATGAAAGATTCAAAGCTTGATTTAATAGAAATATCATCGCGTGAAGGTTTGTCTATATTGCGTCACAGTATATCTCATGTAATGGCGCAGGCTGTTCAAGAGGTTTTCCCGGGCGCCAAAGTAAGCATCGGTCCTTCTATTGATGAGGGGTTTTACTACGATTTTGAATATAAAGAACCTTTTACTATCGATGATTTCACTAAAATCGAAAGCCATATGAAGAAGATCATCGCTGCTAATCTTCCTTTTATCCGCGAAGAACTAACACGTGCGGCCGCTACAAAGTTGTTTGAAGAAAGAGGAGAAAATTATAAGGTCGAATTAATCAATGATTTGCCCGGGGATGTTAAAGAAGTCAGTATTTACAAGCAGGGCAATTATATTGATTTGTGCCGCGGGCCGCACATACCTTCAACAGGCATCATTAAAGCCTTCAAACTTTTAAGTGTCGCGGGCGCATATTGGCGCGGCAACGAAAACAACAAAATGTTGCAGCGTATTTACGGCACCGGTTTTGCTAATGAAAGTGAACTCGCTGATTATTTGAATTTGCTGGAAGAGGCAAAAAAAAGGGACCATCGCCGTTTGGGCAGGGAACTCGATCTTTTCCAGGTCAATGAAGAAGCCGGTCCCGGTCTGATCATCTTTCATCCCAAGGGCATGATGCTGCGTTACCTGATCGAAGAGTGGGAAAGGAAAGAACACTTGAAGCGCGGTTATGATATGGTTATGGGACATCAGATTCTAAAAGTTGATCTGTGGAAGAAATCCGGTCATTTCGACCATTATCGCGAAAACATGTATTTTACTGAAGTGGATGAACAAGTCTACGGTATAAAACCGATGAATTGTCTTTCACATATGTTGATTTATAAATCAAAGATAAGAAGTTACCGCGATTTACCTTTGCGCTATTTTGAGTTGGGCACTGTTCATCGTCACGAAAAAACGGGCGTTTTGCATGGTTTGATGAGAGCAAGGCAATTCACGCAGGACGACGCGCATATACTTTGCATGCCGGAGCAGTTAAATTCAGAAATCCGGGCGATCGCAGATTTTGTCAATTATGCTATGGGGATTTTCGGATTTGAATATGAAGTAGAGTTAAGCACGAGACCGGAAAATTCTATTGGTTCCGATGATGACTGGAATATGGCTACCGAAGCTCTGGAGAGCGCTCTTAAGGATAATAACATAAGCTATGAAATCAACGCCGGTGACGGAGCTTTCTACGGACCAAAGATTGATTTTAAATTAAAAGATGCCCTGAAGAGAAAATGGCAGTGCGCGACTATCCAGTGCGATTTTACGCTGCCGGAACGATTTGATTTAAGCTATATCGGAGCTGATGGAGAAAAACACCGGCCGGTGATGCTGCACAGAGTGATCCTTGGCGCCGTTGAACGCTTCATGGGCGTGCTGATTGAACATTACGCGGGAGCTTTTCCCCTCTGGCTATCCCCGGTGCAGTGCGTTTTGTTAACCGTTACGGATAAGCATATACCCTATGCCGAAACGGTCTATAACAAATTAATTGAATCCGGTATTCGCTCCGAGAGATATTTTGAAAATGAAAAATTAGGATATAAGATTCGTCAGGCGCAAATGCAGAAAATCCCTTACATGCTGG
>JBEKUA010000150.1:0-3911 GCA_049515495.1 Smithella sp.
CATCGGCTCCAGTATTTCAATATGAATCGTTTATAAATTCCCGCAAAAATTGTTTCCAATTTGTATAAAAGCGCCGTATCCGATTATATTTTTCAGACATAATTATTACGGATAAATCTCGATTTCAATATCCAGATAACTTCTTTCATATATAATGCCATGAGAAATTTTATTCGAGGGTTATTATGTTTAATAGCCAAAAAAAGGATAGAACAAATAAAAAAAGGCCATTTTATAAAAAAAGGTATTTTTCTCGAAACGTCATAAGTGAGTTTCTTTCTTAAAAAGACCGGCAAAGCGGGGAGAACCTTAAAGATGAAATAATACTCATTGTGAAAATCTTTAGATGCCAGGGAGCTTTCAAAATAACTGTGAGGATTAATACCATGATTAACTAAATTCATTTTTTCATCATTGA
Organism: Smithella sp.; assembly: GCA_049515495.1. Classification (GTDB taxonomy): domain Bacteria; phylum Desulfobacterota; class Syntrophia; order Syntrophales; family Smithellaceae; genus Smithella. Next base: position 419 of record JBEKUA010000150.1, read on the forward strand.
GGATGTTGTGTTCAAATGCATTTTCAATAATTTCTGTTTTTGGATGATAAGACATCCAGTAAGGCTCGATGATATCGGGCATGTTTTCAATAAAGAACAGTCTTGCCTCCTCGTAATGCTCTATCGTGTCTCCGGGCAATCCAACAATATAGTCGGCAAAAGAAACAATTTTATGCTTTTTCAGAATCTTAAGAGCTTTAATTATATTTGCGTTTGTTTCATTACGTTTTAGAAAAATTTTACGGTATTCTTCATTGATATTTTGAATTCCAAAATCCACCCATTTGCAACCCGCATCTTTAAGTTGAATTGCCATTTCTTCGTCAAATAGATTCACGTGTATATAACATTTGAAGGGAATGGCTATTTCTTTTTTGTACGCTTCCAGAAATTCCTGGAGCCATTTTTTATCAAGAATAAAAATGTCATCCCAAAATTCTATGGTTTTAATTTTGTATTTTTCTTTATAGTAGGTTAATTCTTCCATTACATGTTTAACGCTTCTCCGCCTTATGTAATTTGATTTCTCTTCGGGAATGTCTCTGAAGAAATGATTGAAACAATAGGAACAATTGTAGGGACATCCCCGGGAAGTCATTGTAAGGTAATATGATTTTAAAGGGAAGACGTCCGCCCATATTTCATTGTCAAAATGAGGAAGAGAATCGAGGTTTTGAATAAAACCGGCCTGTTTACCTTTAATGATGTTGTTATTTGATTTATACCATGTGTTTACTATCGGCTCGGAAGAATCACCTTTCTCAATATGTTTAATAATTTCGGAGAAGGCGACTTCTCCTTCGCCGATGACTATATAATCTATGAATTTGTTAGCTATAACTAATTCAGGAACGGAAGATACATGTATGCCGCCGAAAACAATTTTTGCTTCAGGGCAAATCTTTTTGAAATGTTCAGCATAATGCAGCGCTCGTTGATAATCAAATGTTACCACGGAAAAAGCGATTAAATCCGGCTGGTAGGCTTTAAGCTGATTAAATATTTCTTTGTCATTGCTAAAGAATCTTGCCAGCCGCTTAAATTCTCGGGTAGAACCGTCTTGAAAAATAGTTGGAATGTGTATCAATTTTACAGTATGTTTTTCTTTCTTCGCGACGGCCGATAAGATTGATATTGCCAGGGATTCGTAGGCAATAGAGGCAAAAGCTATTTTCATATAATTTATCGTCAGGTAACTTTATCGTGAACGTAAAAGATTGTTTTATGTTCCAGAAACAAAAAACAACCGCAAAACCTTCTTTATACTGCTTTAATTTTTAATCCTGAATAAACACTGTGCTTTTAAGGGCGTAAAGTATAAGTAATATGATTTTTAGTGTCAAGGTATATATAGTATTCGAATTACGTCAGTAAAATGACATCGAAGGTATAGATGAAAAACGGGAATCGTTTTTCATCTAATATCATCTGCAAAATAATTCCTCAAAATGAAGATAAATTGAAAATCATTTAAAGATTCTAAAGAAAATATATTTTAATCGATCCAGTGACCGGGTTGCCAGAAAAACATTTAATATAATTTGGGGTCTCATATAAAAAGTGATGAATGCAAGAAAAAATAACCATGTGAATTTTTGTTTGGATATACCCTTAGGGATATAAGGCGTCCGGTCTTGTCCCATCAGTTCCCAATTGATAACTTTTAATTCTTTTTCAGCCATTAATTCGTCAAATATTTCAGTGCCTGGTGTGGGGTGAAAGGGGAAAAAATTGGCGCCATAAAGAGGAAGGGTTTTAGCAAGCCGGATGGTTTTATAAACATCCTCTTCTGTTTCCATTGGGTAACCCAGAATAAAATTGCCGATAATTTTGATATTGGTTATAGTATTAATAAGGGTTATTTTTTCCTTGATAAGATCAAGCGTTAAATATTTTTTCATATGATCGAGAATTCGCTGTGATCCCGATTCTATTCCGACGGTTAATAAGTAACAGCCCGATTTTTCCATTAGACATAATATGTCTTTATCAACCAGGTCCAGACGAATTCCGAAACAAGACCACTTAATATCGAGGTTCTGTTTAATGATCTGCTTACACAGATCAATAACCAGATGTCTGAGAACCAGAAAATTATCATCAATAAAACATATCTCTTTTATTCCGAAATTTGATTTCAGAAATTTTATTTCCTCTATTATGTAAGGAGCGCTGTGAAACCTTATCCGGTGACCAGTTACCGAGCGGCAGGAGCAGAACGTGCATTGGTAAGGACATCCCCGTGTCATGATAAGAGGAGCGACAAATTTTGATTTTGTCAGGTAAGATGTTTGAAAAGGATAGTTGCGGGGATTTATTAAATTCCAATCAGGGGAACCCAATGAATCCAAATTTTCAGGAAAGACAGGAGAGTTGATTTTTATTTCTCCGCTTTCTCTCCAGATCAAACCGGAGATATCCTCTTTCCTGACTATATCCGGATCCTGAAAATATCTTATTAGATCCGCTAATCCTTTTTCTGCTTCGCCTCTGATAGCAAAATCGGCTTCTTCAAAATATTGCAGTGTTTGTTCCGGGAAGGCGGATGGGTGAGCTCCGCCAAGAATAATCTTAGCATCCGGACGTCTCTTTTTAACGATCCACAAAGATTTCTTAACGGAGAATAAATCCGTGGAAAATACTTTAAAGCCGATAACATCAAAATCAATACCGGCAATGTAATGCTCGAATTTTTCGAAAGTCAATCTGAGATTGACACAATCCAGTATATCAACTTTATGATTTTCTTTCTCCAGAGCTCTGGCCAGATAACCTAATCCCAGATCCGGTGAGGATAAAGAAGTATTGCGTGTGATGGGATTTATCAGTAAAACATTCATGGGGTAAATGTAGAACTTTTAATATAAACGTTAAAGGGGGTTATTGCCCCCTTTAACGTTTTTAAACTATTAACAAATAATTGTTAAAAATGACGAACAGGCCGAAAATGTAGAAAAGCGCTCTTGAGAGTATTCGGCTGAGTGCCATCGGTAAAGTACTGGGACCAGGAGTACCATGTATTATACTCGGACGAGCTCCAATAACGGTCCTCAAACCCACCCCATTGCCCCATATCTCTATTCGCATATAACTGAGCTAATTCATCTCTTGAAGGCAGATACCAGTCTTTCAAGCCGTTTATATCATAAGCTTCGCATACCTCTGCCGCGCTATTGGAGCTTGCCGTGGTTCCGGATTGCGTTATAATGGCGTCACTATTCGCCTTTCCTGTTCCTATTGCAGTTGAGGTATTTCCATTTAAAGTTGTTTGAGTCTGCTGATTGCCACTTGCATCCGGATCTCCGGATATCCAGTATAATGAAGGATCTGCATCCGCGGAATACCAATCATACCAACCCGAAGGCGCTGCCTCTAACCCATGTGTACCACTCGATCCTCCGCCATCTATGTAGAATACCTTGCCGACACAACTCGGCCCCGGATCACCTATTGCATACGTTGATTGTGGTGTGCCGCCCACCCATGTCCATTG
>JBEKUA010000151.1:0-3909 GCA_049515495.1 Smithella sp.
CCCATTTGACCAGGCAATTTAGTTCCTTTAAAAACACGTGATGGATCCGCACTGGCGCCAATGGAACCTGGTGCCCGATGGAACATGGACCCGTGTGTCGCCCTACCGCCGCCGAAACCATGTCTTTTAATAACACCCTGGAATCCTTTCCCCTTCGACGTTCCGACAATATCAACATAATCGCCAATCTTGAATATATCAGCGGTAATTTCCTGTCCTACCTCGTATTTTTCAGATTGCACAGGGAATTCTTTCACAAAACGGAAGAATCCTTTATTGGCCTTATTAAAATGACCTTGCAGTGGCTTGGTAACATTTTTTTGTTTGATACGGCCATAACCAATCTGAATGGCATCGTAACCATCCTTCTCTTTTGTTTTTACCTGCAAAACAACGGATGGTTCAACCTCAATAGCGGTAACACCAACCGCAGCTCCGTCTTCGGCAAACACCTGAGCCATTCCCAATTTTTTTCCAATAATTCCATTACTCATCTGATATTCCAGTATTCCAACTTTTAAATAAATTAAGTCAATAATATTCAATTTGAAGAACGGCAATTATGTGATGCCATTTCCCAAAAATCTAAAAGCATGCCTACGCCTTTATTTCCACATCCACTCCGGCGGAAAGATCCAGTTTCATCAAAGCATCCACTGTGGCTTGAGTAGGCCCAACGATATCAATCAATCTTTTATGTGTTCTTATTTCAAACTGCTCGCGAGATTTTTTGTCCACATGAGGTGAGCGATTTACACAATACTTATTGATCTCCGTAGGAATAGGGATAGGACCCGCAACACGTGCACCTGTTTTCTTTGCTGTTTCCACTATTTCCTCTACAGAACGATCCAATAGTTTATAATCGTAAGCCTTGAGACGAATTCTAATCTTTTGCTCTTTCATTAATCAAATAACCTATTCCCTGTTTCTATTCAATAACCTTGCTTACGACTCCGGCGCCTACTGTTCTTCCACCCTCACGAATAGCGAATCTTAACTGCTGTTCCATGGCAATGGGCATAATTAACTCAATGGTCATATTGACGTTATCACCGGGCATAACCATTTCCACTCCTTCAGGAAGCGTGGCGATTCCCGTCACATCGGTTGTCCGGAAATAAAACTGAGGACGATAACCGGAGAAGAATGGCGTATGACGGCCGCCTTCTTCTTTGGTCAGAACGTAAACAGCCGCTTCAAATTTGGTATGAGGTGTAATGGAACCGGGTTTGGCCACAACCTGGCCTCTTTCCACTTCTTCGCGTTTGATTCCACGAATCAACAAACCGACGTCATCACCTGCACGGCCTTCGTCAAGGGTTTTGCGGAACATTTCCACACCGGTAACAACCGTCTTGATTGTCGGTCTTATTCCGATGATTTCAACTTCCTCACCAACCTTTACAATACCTCTGTCCACTCTGCCTGTAACGACCGTGCCGCGTCCGGAAATAGTAAAAACGTCACCTACAGGCATAAGGAAAGGTTTGTCTGTATCGCGTTTGGGTTCGGGAATGTAATTATCAACAGCATCCATCAGTTCCTGAATGCTTTTCACATCGGGAGAATTAACATCTTCGGCTTCCAACGCTTTGAGCGCGGAACCACGAATGATGGGAATGCTATCACCGGGAAATTCATACTGAGTTAAGAGTTCTCTCAGTTCCAATTCAACCAGATCCAGGAGTTCAGGATCGTCAACCAGATCAACTTTATTCAGATAAACGACAATATAAGGAACCTGTACCTGACGGGCAAGGAGAATATGTTCCCGTGTTTGAGGCATAGGGCCATCGGAGGCGGCAACAACCAGTATCGTTCCGTCCATATGGGCGGCGCCGGAAATCATGTTTTTGATATAGTCGGCATGGCCGGGGCAGTCTACGTGAGCGTAATGTCTTTTAACCGTCTCGTATTCCACATGGCAAATATTGATGGTAACGCCGCGTTCTTTTTCTTCCGGAGCGTTATCAATCGAATCAAAAGCCCGGAATTCCGCCAAACCCTTCTTCGCCAGATATTTTGTGATTGCGGCCGTTAATGTGGTTTTACCATGATCCACGTGACCGATTGTTCCTATATTTAAATGCGGCTTAGTCCTTTCAAATTTTTTCTTTGCCATCTCACCTTTCCTCCTTAACTTTGAATGGTTTGTTTCCTTATCGTTTAAATAGTCACTTAAAATTTATAATGGGCAAAAGCTTTATTGGCTTCAGCCATCTTATGCACAGCTTCTTTTTTCTTGATCGCTCCGCCTCTATTATTTGCGGCATCAATTAATTCACCTGCCAGTTTTTCACGCATGGCTTTTTCCGTGCGTTCCTGAGCGTTGGATATCAACCAGCGAATTGCCAGCGCAGTGCGTCTGGCCGGCACAACTTCCGTCGGCACTTGATAAGTAGAGCCGCCGACACGCCTTGACTTTACTTCAATGACCGGCTTTACGTTGTTTAAAGCTTTTTCGAAAAGTTCAACCGGCTGCTCTTTTAATCTCTTTTCGATAATATCAAAAGCTCCATAAAGAATACTTTCCGCAACGCTTTTCTTACCTTGTTTTAATAAAGAATTAACAAATTTTGCTACCAGTTTATTATTAAACTTGGGATCGGGCAAAATATCTCTTTTTTCAACTTCCCGTCTTCTCGGCATTTAATTATCTCCGTTTAATTTAGCTTGGCTTTTTTGCACCGTACTTTGATCTGCCTTGTTTGCGGTCCTGTACTCCAACAGTATCAAGCGTACCTCTGATAACGTGATACCTTACACCAGGCAAATCCTTAACTCTGCCTCCGCGCACCAGAACAACGGAATGCTCCTGCAGATTGTGACCGATACCCGGAATGTAGGAAGTAACCTCATAACCACTGGTGAGACGCACCCTGGCGACTTTCCGCAAAGCTGAATTCGGCTTTTTGGGTGTCGTCGTATAAACTCTGACACAGACACCACGACGTTGCGGTGAACCCGCCAGCGCAGGCGTATTTGTTTTCTTTTCTACTTTGATCCGGCCTTTCCGAATCAACTGACTGATTGTCGGCATTTTCCTCCTAAAACAAATCGCTGCTCTTTAAAATACTATTTGCAGCAGCGAACCGGTGGTACGTACCAGTTCAAATTTTTTATGTCAAGCTTTTTCTTAATAAATTTTATTTATTCCGCATTGGCCTGGGTTTCTTCATCAGCCATCTTAATACCCAGCTTCCGGTACATCACCAAACCGGTGCCCGCCGTTATCAATCTGCCCATAATAACGTTTTCTTTAAGCCCTCTTAAATAATCGGTTTTACCTGAAAGAGCAGCTTCCGTAAGCACTTTGGTTGTTTCCTGGAACGAAGCAGCAGAAATAAAACTCTGAGTACTGAGCGATGCTTTAGTAATACCCAAAAGCATCGGCTCTCCTATAGCAGGGCGGCCACCTTGAGCTACAACCTTTTCGTTTTCTTCCTGAAAACGGTAACGCTCGATCTTTTCATCGGCAAGAAATGTCGTATCGCCCGGATCAATTACCTTGACTCTGCGGAGCATCTGACGAACAATGACTTCCATGTGCTTATCGTTGATCTTGACTCCCTGTAAACGGTAAACTTCCTGCACTTCATCAACCAGGTATCTGGCCAGTTCTTTTTCGCCCTTTATGGAAAGAAGGTCATGAGGATTATTTACGCCGGACATCAAGGCATCGCCCGGTATAACCTGGTCGCCTTCCTGAACGCTGATGTGCTTGCCTTTGGCAATAAGGTATTCCTTTTCTTCTCCAACCTCCGGGGTGATAATTATCTTACGCTTACCCTTGGCATCTTTGCCGTAGGAAACAACACCGCTGATTTCGCTGATAACAGCAAAATCTTTGGGTTTGCGAGCTTCAAAAAGTTCGGCTACGCGAGGCAAGCCACCTGTAATATCCTT
>JBEKUA010000152.1:0-3900 GCA_049515495.1 Smithella sp.
TTGTCGGTAAAATCAGGAACACAGGTCTTATCGAAGTACCGATGGGTACTACGCTCTACGAGATCATCTACGACATGGGCGGCGGCATTACCAACGGCCGTAAGTTCAAAGCCGTGCAGACCGGCGGACCGTCGGGAGGATGCATTCCGGAGAGCCTGCTGGATATACCTGTTGATTTTGATAAACTTTATGAAGTCGGCTCAATGATGGGTTCAGGCGGCATGATCGTAATGGACGACAAATCATGCATGGTTGATGTGGCGAGATACTTCCTCGGTTTCCTTAAAGAAGAATCCTGCGGAAAATGCGTACCCTGCCGTGAAGGTGTTCGCCGGATGAGCGATATTCTGGAAGACATTTGCGCTGGAAAAGGTACAGAAGGTGATATAGATCTTCTGGAAACCATGTCTCAGGCGATTGCCGACGGCTCGCTTTGCGCGCTGGGCGGAAGCGCTCCCAATCCGGTGCTTAGCACCATCAAATATTTCCGGGAAGAGTATGAAGCGCACATTAAAGATCATCGCTGTCCGGCAGGAGTATGCAAAGCTCTCATTACCTACAGCATTGATCCGGAAAGATGCACAGGATGCGGTTTGTGCATCAAGGTTTGTCCCACGCAGGCAACCAGTGGTGAAAAGAAGAAAGCTCATACAATCGATAACAACAAGTGCACCCGCTGCGGCGCGTGTATCGAAAGCTGCAAATTTGAAGCAATCAATGTGAAATAGAGGTAGGATAAATCATGGTAAATTTGACTGTTGACGGAAAAAATATATCGGCGCCCAAAGGGACTATGCTTTTGGAAGCAATACGCGGCGCGGGCATTGCGATTCCCACCCTGTGCGCACATGAAGCCGTTTCGCGTTCCGGCGCCTGCAGACTTTGCGTGGTGGAAATTAAAAAAGGAAACAGAACCAGAATAGTCACCTCCTGTCTTTATGCCGCTGAAGACGGCCTGATTGTGAATACAAAAAGCCATAGAGTGCTGAATGTCCGCCGGCTGGTTATGGAATTATTGCTGGCGCGCTGTCCCGAATCCGAAGTTTTACAGAAGATGGCAAAAGAAATGAGCGTGGAGGTACAGCCGCGGTTTGTTGCCGATTCTGATAAAGGCAAGTGCATTTTGTGCCGTTCCTGCGTGCGTGTTTGCGAAGAAGTTGTCGGCGTGAGCGCTATCGGTCTCTTCTCCCGCGGTTCTCAAAAAACTGTCGGCACGCCGTATAATGAAAAATCTGATGTCTGTATCGGCTGCGGCGCGTGCGTCTATGTATGTCCCACCGGACATATTGAAATGACTTCGACAGGAGACAAACGTAAAATCTGGGGGCGTACCTTCAGGATGCAGACCTGTGATAAATGTGGTAAATATTTCGCGCCGGTGGATCAATTAAAATTTATCAGCAAGAAAACCGGAGTTCCGATGAGTGAACTGACTGTTTGCACTGAATGCCGGTAAAATTTGTTTGTTCTATAGCTTAAATCGATACAACAAATGTGCTGTTAATCCTGATGCAATTTGTGTTAAGTTTGCGCTTTTTTCAGGTAAATGTCACGCTGAGCCAGAAAAAACGATAATGGACATCGGCACCTACGGCAAGTGTTTCTTTTGCACTGTTAGTCACCAATGCGCTATTTTGCTCTCTATCCCTGTTTGTCATCCAGTTGTTTGAATGCCTAAATTTAAATCTGTCGGTCATGCTGTAACCCAAAAGGTACGGAAGATATAATTCATCTCCCGGCAGGACATTGGCAGTGTGGTTTTTCAACCGGAAGTAATATTTTGCGACGGCAGCAATACTGAAATAGCCGAAGAAATTGTATAGAAAAATCATGGGCTTGATATCATAATGAGAAAAATCGACATCCTGTTTTATATTTTCAAGTGGCTTTATTTTCTTGACTCTTAGATGTCATCTCAATATAATTAATACTACTTCGCTTGGTATTATGACATTTTGAACACCGTTTTAAACTATAAAAATAAAATCATACAGATAATAAAGGTAAAAATTTATGTGGAAGTATAAAGTTGTTTCTCCGGAAGAAGTTCTTTCTAAAATCGAACCGGGCATGGCCATTTTTCTTGGTACGGGCATGGCGGAACCGCGGACTCTGGTTAAACATCTCATGGCTTCAGAAGAACCGAATCTGCAGGATCTGGAATTGATTCAACTTGTAAGCATCGGAGATGCAATACCCATTGATGAAAGGTATTCGCGGAAATTCCGGCTAAAAACTTTTTTTTCCGGTTGGATTGCTTCCGAAGCTGTCAGTGAGGGTAGAGTAGACCTTATTCCAAGCAGATTTTCACGTATTCCCGGTCTCTTCAAATCCGGAGCCATCCACATTGACGCGACCTTCATTCAGATATCACCGCCGGATGATAACGGTTATGCCACTTTACTCGGAGTGGATGTGGAAAGGCAGGCCATGGAGGCGGCAAATCTCGTCGTTGGTGAAATTAATGCTCATGCTCCCCGGGTCATGGGTGACACCCTGGTTCATATGGATGAATTCAACTTTTTTGTCGAATCGACGGAATCCCCGCTTTATCTACCCCGGTGGCCGGTGGCGGATGTTTTTCTGAGATTAGCCGCGAACATTGCAAATGTAATTGAAGACGGGAGTTGTATATCTTTCGGCATAGGGCCTCTCTATGAAGCCCTGGGCGTGCAGTTGGCCTCAAAAAAACATCTGGGAATTCATTCGCCTTTTTTTACCGACGCTTTGATGGACCTTGTAAAAAGCGGAGCTGTAAATAATCGGCTTAAAGGTGTTTTCCGCGGTAAGTGTTCCGCGTCTTATCTGCTGGGAAGTGAAAAATTGATGCAGTGGTTGGATCACAATCCCCTTGTTGACTTTCAACCGGAAGACGTGATTACCGATCCGAAGGTGATCGGCAGTAATGATAAGATGATAGCCGTTATTCCAGCAAGAAAAATTGATCTTACGGGAAATGTTGCCCTCCACACAGGCAAGGGAAATGTCACTGCCGGTCCGGGAAATGTGCAGGAACTTTTTATGGGCGCGGCGCTGTCGAAAAAAGGCCGGACGATTTTTGGACTTCCCAGCCGTAACCTCAAGGGTATGCCGAATATTGTATTGTCTGTTGACAATCTGCCTTTTCAGTTCACCAATCGTGAATCCATGGATTTGGTTGTGACGGAATATGGAGTAGCCTACCTCATGGGAAAAACAATGAGGGAGCGCGCACAAGCGCTGATTGACATCGCGCATCCCGATGATCGGGCGGAATTGGTCAGACAGGCCAAAGAAGAAAAATTGCTTTACGCCGACCAGATTTATTTCCCCGAATCAGGATCTCTTTACCCATCCAAGGTATGCTGTTCCCATGAATTTAAAGACGGTCTGAAGGTTTGTTTTCGGCCGATTAAACCTTCAGATGAAGATATGATGCGCCTTTTATTTTACCGATTCTCGGATCAGGCGGTCTATTCCAGGTACTTCACTTCCATAAAGACAATGCCCCATAAAAAAATGCAAGAATATGTTAATGTGAATTACAATCTGGTCATGTCTATTGTAGGCATTGTCGAGGATTCGGGCACCGAAAAAATCATTGCCGAGGCGCGTTACGCCCGGACGAAGCAGGATAGCTTTGCCGACACGGCATTTATTGTTGATGAAAAGTATCATAACAAAGGAATTGCTTCGTATCTTTTTGAATTGTTGATTCGCACAGCCCGCGAGGAAGGGGTCAAGGGATTTACTGCCGATGTATTGGCATCCAATAAAGCAATGTTGAAAGTGTATGAAAAGTCACCCTTCCCTGTTCAGACTGTTCTTTCCAGGGGCATCTATGAATTAACAATACCATTCACCCATATAGCTGATTTGAAAGAAAAAGATTAAAATCTATACGATAACTATTATTACGAA
>JBEKUA010000153.1:0-3861 GCA_049515495.1 Smithella sp.
TGCTGATGCGTATATGTGATGTTCATAATATCCCATTGGCGACAAATACGGCCACGGCATATCTGATTATTAAATCTTTGGAAGAATGCTTTACGTCGTAATCACTAAAGTCACTGTACCCCATGTGCTGCATGTCAATATTTAATTGACATGCAGCACATGGTATTATAATTCCCTTCCGTTATAATCTTTATTTTATCTCAAAGAAAGGAATTCAATAATGATCAGTCAGGACGCGAAAAATGTCATGGCCTTTATGGCCAAAATGAAAGTACCGGATATTCGCGAACTTCCTATCGAGCTTTGCCGTAAAGGGCTGGCGGATATGATGTCGTTTTCCATGCCGCCCGTGGGATGCAAAATCGAAAAGGTAAACGCCGGGGGCACCGATGCGTTGTGGGTGGACGCTTCCGGCAATGACGACAAGGCAACCATTTTGTATCTTCATGGCGGAGGTTACACGATGGGGTCTGCTCAGACACACGCAGCTTTTGCCGGCGCGTTAAGCGATTTATCACAAGTCAGAGTTTTATCGGTGGACTACCGTCTCGCTCCGGAAGACCCCCATCCCGCCGCTGTTCAGGACGCCGCCGCCGCGTATCGCTGGTTACTGAAACAGGGCGTGTCCGCAAAGTCCATTGTCATTGGAGGCGATTCGGCCGGAGGAGGCCTGACATTCGCGACCATGCTGGAACTCAAAGGGAAGGGCGATCCACTGCCTGAGGCCGCCTTTGCCATATCGCCGTGGGTTGATCTCGCCGCTACAGGGGAAACAGTTGTGACAAAAGCTGAAGTTGATCCCATAATAAGCGAAGCGGGGTTGTATTATATGGCTTCTCTATACGCGGGGGATGCGGATTTGCGCTCGCCGCTGATTTCTCCTTTATACGCGGATTTGAACGGTTTGCCCCCGGTGCTGATTCACGTGGGAACAAACGAAATGCTGCTTGACGATTCAAGACGCATGGCAGGGGCGCTCAGGCGCGCCGGTGTTGATTGCGTGCTTAAAGAATGGAAAGATCTCTTTCATGTTTTTCACGCGGTTATAGGCCTGTCCGAAGCAAGGAAAGCGAACAAAGAAATAGCGGCCTTCATCAGAAGCCATATTTGCAAAGGTTAATGACTGTCTTAAATCAGAGATACAAATCGCATCTTCAAATCCTTGACAGGCTGTTGTGTCGCGAAGTGACGGAGGCGAATGTTGCGGGGTCTGATTCCCGATCGGTTCAAATTACCAAATCTCTTTTTTTGCGGTCAATGTTTCCTTGACATACAAATCCGTTCTTCCTATACTTCCTTAACTTAACCCCAGGAGGTGGGATAAAGATGAAAAGCGATACTTTTACCTTTAAAACGTCGGATGGGATTCAGATATTCACTTACAGATGGGTGCCGGATGAAGCTTCTGCTGTTAAGGGTGTTGTCCAGATAGCTCACGGAATGGCGGAACATGCGGCCCGATACGAGCGCTTTGCCGACGCGCTGACAAAAGCGGGATATGCCGTATACGCGAACGATCACCGGGGACACGGAAAAACCGCCGGTTCGCAGGATAATATCGGTTACTTCGCTGACGAAAACGGTTGGGAAAAAGTTGTAGAAGACATGCACACACTGACCGGCATCATAAAAAAAGAAAATCCGAATAAACCGTTTTTTCTCTTCGGCCACAGCATGGGCTCATTCCTCTCACGCCACTACACTATGCTTTACGCAAGCGAGCTTACCGGGCTTATTCTTTCAGGCACAGGCGGCGATCCGGGCGCTATCGGGAAGATAGGCCTTTTTGTCGCGAAAATGGATGCCATGTTTCACGGGAGAAAAGCAAAAAGCGAAATCATGACGAAGCTTTCCTTCGGTGCTTTCAATAGCGCGTTCAAACCCAACCGGACTGATTATGACTGGCTTAGCAGAGATAACGCCGAGGTGGATAAGTACATCAATGATCCATGGTGCGGAACAGTTTTCACAGCAGGTTTTTTCTGTGACATGCTGGGAGGCCTTGGTTTCATCAACAACAAGGAAAATATCGGAAAGATTCCGAAGAACCTGCCCATTTATCTCTTCTCCGGCGCGAAAGACCCCGTGGGCGCCAATACAAAAGGCGTGAATCAGGTATACAATTCGCTAAAAAACGCGGGTATCGGCGATTTGACTCTCAAGTTCTACGAAAACGGACGGCACGAATCGCTCAATGAGATTAATCGTGATGAAGTATCTCGGGATGTGATTGCATGGCTCGATAAGCGCTCCTGAGAGGCCTGGCTTAAAACGACATTTTACAATTCACCGGCGGGAGGTTGTAAAGATTTTATGAGAGAAGATCATATCAAAGGTGATAATTTCATAAAAAATCGGTTAGGCCGTAGATCATTTCTGAAAAAAGTTACCGCGTTTCTGGGCGGTATAACCGTAATGAATTGGAGTTTATTTCCATTCAAAAGCATTGCGGCCGCTATAAACGGAAATAATAATCCTCGAAAGCTCATCTTCATTGCCATTGACGCCCTTCACCCGAAATACTTCGGGCTTGATGCCAGGGGGCTGCCGGGAGGCAGCGAAGGCAACTGGCTGATGCCCAATATCAACGCCTTCCTGAAAAAATCATTATGGTACAAAAATGCCCGGTCATTCCTTCCCGCGGCAACGGACATGAATCATTTAAACGCGCTGGCGGGAACCTCTTCCGGACAGAGCGGTATTATCAGCGTCTGGGCGCAGCCCACCGGATGGGATGACAACGGAGATGCCGTAATCACCCGCACCAGCATGTCTTTTGCCAGAGATGACAAAGGCAGGCCGGTGGATACTCTCTTTAGGGCATGGAAGCGGCGGTGGCCTGAATCCAAAACCATGCTTATTACCGGTAAGGAATGGGTGGGGGAGATGTTCCGTGAAAACGGGAACAAATCGTCCGGCATTGATATTCTGGTAACAGGCACGGATCATCCCTATTATTTGAAACCTCCGCAAAAGGAAAGCATGGCGCACCCTGACACGGACACGAATGCGGCCTGCGAGCCGGAATCGGGGCATCTCGGATTTTTCGGGAAATCCATGAGTCCAAGCAGCATCATGACGCGGCTCTTTACGGGGCAGGGCGGCCAGCTGACATGGCAGATGGAAAATTTCCCCGAACATTTTCCGCATGACAGATGGATCGTAGATTCGGCTTTGGAAATATTCAATCGTGAAGCGCCCGATATGGCCTATATCCTCCTTGCCCAGTGCGACGACGCGGGGCATACCATCGGGTCCGCGTGGGATCCGTCGGAGTTTGTCAATGTCGATCCGCCGTTCCAACCGCCGTATGGATGTGAAAACAAATCCGAATATCAACTGGTCAGCAGCAGGAACAAGCTTCTTTTTAAAGAATCCATCATGGATGTTATCCGGGATGTGGATATACAATTCGGGCGTCTTATAGACGGATTGAAGCAGCAGGGTGTGCTTGATAACGCAAATATCATTCTTTTGAGTGACCACTCCGCGGTCAATCATCTTTATACCGAAGATTTTTCCTCCACCGATTGCGTGGGTATTCTGGAGAATGCCGGGATAATCGGGAAGGGTGGACCGGAAAAGAAGGATATGTATTCCTTCAGCGTGAGCAGTTACGGGGTTTTATACTGGCGGGAAAACAAGGAAAATGTCGCCAAAGCGAAGGAAGTATTATTGGCCCACAAGGCGCTCAATCCCCAGACCCAAAAAGCAGAATGTCCGTGGTGGGTTTTGGACCGGTCGGATATGAAAAACGGCGTGAAAGAAGTATGTCTGCCCGGCGAACTCTATCATCACTACTATGTGGATGTTGATAAGGAGAAAACCATCATCTGGCCCGATCTCATAATCCTGGCAAAA
>JBEKUA010000154.1:0-3861 GCA_049515495.1 Smithella sp.
ATGGCCGCTATTTTCGCAATCCACTGAGGTGAATTGACTTCTTCTGTTGTATATATTGTAATGTTTCTCTGTGTCGCCCATTTTCTTACCGAACCGAACCAGCACCTTTCTGCGGGATCGTCTTCATGAGTGAACACAGCCGCTATGTCGTAACCATGCCGGGCCAATGCATCCAGTCCGGTAAGCCCCATACTATGATAGGCAAATACAACCGTTTTCAAATTTCTAACTTCTCCTTCAAGCAGCAGGGATATAGCCTGAATCTCTTAAATGAATTTACGATGATTTCGCATGAACTTTTTCAATGACGTATTCCGGCCGTTTGCGGGCCTCCACATAGATACGGCCGATATACTCGCCGATCACTCCCAGGGCAAAAAATTGAAGACCGACAAATACAAACAATATGGCAAACAGTGTAAATATTCCTTCCGCCGCCCATCGAGCGCCGTAAACCAGCCTGGCAATTGCCAGAAATACACCGAAACAGACACCCAGAAAAGACATCAGAATTCCGCCATACATGATCAGCTTCATTGGAAAATCGGAAAATGACGCCACAAGATCAAACTGAAGATTGATCAATTTTCCCAGAGGATAGCTGGACTTGCCGCCATGACGCTCTTCATGATTAACTTCGATTTCCGTGATCCGTTTGGCAAATACTGTCGCTAACGCCGGAATAAAAGTAGCATGCTCGTGGCATTGAATCATGCGTTCAATAACAGGACGCCGGTACGCCCGCAACATGCATCCCCAATCCCGCATGCTGACTCCTGTAATTCTTCTGGCGACGACATTAATTATTTTCGATGGTAGAATACGCAGGAAAGAATCTTTGCGTCCCCTTCTTATCGAACCGACAACATCATAGTTGCCCTCTTCCATGACCCCAACCAGTTTAGGTATTTCTTCGGGAGGATTTTGTAAGTCAGCATCCATCGTAATAATAATTTCAGCCTGTGTAACGGTAAAACCGGCCATAATGGCCGCGTGCTGGCCGTAATTGCGTGTTAGCTCTACCACCTTCACATGGTTGTCGTTCGTAAAGCTTTTGAGAATTTCCAGAGATTTATCATGGCTTCCGTCATCGATGAGTATTATCTCGAAGCTTTTTCCCAACCCCTGCATTACCGGCATTAGACGCTGCATCAATGCCGATAAGTTTTCTTCTTCATTATAAACGGGGATGACTACTCCCACCTTCACATTATCCATGCTTAATAATCTCCTTTATTGCTGTACAAACATACTGTACGTCTTTCTCCTGCATATCCGGGAACAAAGGCAAAGACAGTATCTTCTCCGCCGCGCGCTCAGTTTCCGCAAGCATGCCGACACTCTCTGCGTATTTTTCTTTCACATAACTTAAGGTATGAGCCGGAGGGAAATGCAGACCGTATCCAATATTATAATCCGATAACCTGTTCATGAACTCCTCCCGATTTAAAGCCAATATTTTAATCACAAAGAGATGCCAGGCATGAATGTGATCATATTCCGGAATTTCAGGTAAATCAATACCGGAAATATCTTGAAGGCCTGCCAAATAAAGTTCCGCCAGTCTTGCGCGGCGCAGATTCAATTCCTGCCAGCGTTCCAACTGAGCCACTCCGAGGGCCGCCAGGACATCCGGCATATTATATTTATAACCGGGCTCGGCAATATCATACGATGGATTGCCGCCCTTGCCGTATCTTTTCCAAGCGTCTCTTTCTATTCCATGGAATCGAAGCAACCGCAACTTTTTTTCCAACATGGCATTATTCAAAGTTATCATTCCACCTTCCGCTGTGGTTATATTTTTAATCGGGTGAAAAGAGAAAATGGCGATATGACCAAAACCGCCGGCGTGAATTCCTTTATAATAAGTTCCCACGGCATGAGCGGCATCTTCAATGACAGTCAGATTATATTTGCGCGCCAGATTATTGATTTTATCCATATCCGCGGGAGCACCCGCGAAATGCACCGGAATGATAGCCCTTGTCTTCTTTGTAATTTTTTCCTTTATCAAATCCGGATTAATATTGAGTGTTCCATAATCAATATCAACAAATACCGGTTTGGCGCTGCGCAGGGAAATCATGTTTACCGTAGAGGCAAACGTCATGGACGGCGTTATTATTTCATCTCCCGGACCGATGTTTAGCGCCGACAGAGCCATATGCATTCCCGCTGTAGCAGAATTAACGGATATTGCCTGCGCCGAGCCGGTTAGCTGACAGAAATTATCTTCAAATTCCTTGCAAAGCGCGCCTGTCGTAATCCATCCCGATTTCAAACAGGCTGTCACTCTATTTATTTCGTCCTTCCCGATGGAGGGACGGCTAAAAGGAAGAAACTCTTTTCTGATTTTCATTTATTCCTCTTTCTAATTTTTAATATGAAGCAGATAAAACGCCTTATTATCCCAGAGTATTTCCGTCCGGGGAAATCGTTGCATAATTTGCCTTAATTTTTCATTGTGTTGAGTAATGCAATATATATCTTTTTTCTCCGCGCATAAATTAAAAAATTCATCCGTAGAAAGAAAATAATGTTTTTTTTCTTCTTCGGGCATTTTGGCGATACCTTCCGACAGTTCGCCGAAATCCTGCACAACCGGTGTCCTTATTTTATTATAAAAGTCAATACCGTAAAAATTCACTTTGTATTGATATAAATCACGGCCGGGAGGAACATAGAAGGCAATTGCCTCTTTTGTTACTTTAGCGCTTCGATATGGCGACAGAAAGTCGTTCAGCGGGAAAAGCATAGCGCCCAATAATATTGCGCATAGAACATATATGCTAAAAAACCAGCCCCTTTTGAATTTTTTATATATTAAGTCCGGCAGGAAAGTCATAAGAATCAGGACTATTACCGGTATGAAGATACATAACCACCATCTGTCGGAAATCATGATGACCAGACCTTTTTCCGCGTCGGAATATTTTTTAAAAATCGGCGGCAGAATCAGAGCAATAAATATTATTAAAGACTGGAAGATAATTGACAAGTGATAAATTACATCCCGCCAATTATTTTGCTTCATGGATATTTCTTCTTCATATCTTTTAAAAATACATCCTGCGAAAAGAGCTATCGGTAAAAAAAGCGGGGTGACGTAAGTCACAAGTTTGGACGAAGAGAGCGTATAAAAAATGAAAATTAATAAAAACCAGACAATCAGTAATTTATTTTCATCCCTCTTAAACAACGATGTCTTAATATAATTATTGTTCCAGGCTTTTATCAAATAGAAAATCCACGGCACCATGCCGCCAATGATTATCGGCAGATAGAAATAGAAAGGTTCTGTCTTGCCGTGCATTTTCGTTGTAAAACGCAGGAAATGTTCACGAACAAAGAAAAACCACAGAAAATCGGAATTTTCCTTCTGCGCCAGAATCAGCCAGGGAAAGGCAACCACTGAAAATATTAATATGCCGATGGGCGAAAACAGCCTCCATATTTGCCGCCACCGCCCGACCCCAATAAGCCAGATAATCAAAATACCGAATGGGAAGAGAACACCGATAACACCTTTTGTTAAAAAGGCAAGAGCGCAGGCAAGATAAAATAAATAAAGAAGATATTTTCTGTTTTGTTTCCGTAACGTGAGATAACCCAGCCAGATAGAAAGACATACGAAAAAAGCAAGAGGCATGTCTAATATATTCATACGTCCTATGATAAAAGGATAAAGAGAAACCGTTAGCAACATTGCCGCGTATAGTCCTGTCTTCTGATCGCGAAAATGCCTGCCCATGAAATAGGCAAGCAAAATACATCCCCAGGTGCATAAAGCAGCAAAAAGACGGGCGGAAAAATCGTTTTCGCCAAATACTTTAAAAAATATTGCCGTCGCCCAGCAGA
>JBEKUA010000155.1:0-3857 GCA_049515495.1 Smithella sp.
AAACTAAAAATCCCATTATTTGGACAAATTAACCGCAAAATTGCGATTGCCAGATTCTGCCGGACGCTGGCCACTCTATTGCAAAGCGGCGTCCCGCTCCTATCGGCGATGGACATAGTCCGCAATATTGTGAATAATATTATTATCGGCGAAGCAATCCGTCAGGCCGCCAAGGATATAGAAGAAGGCAAGGGTCTTTCAGGTCCTCTGTCACAAAGCGGCATGTTTCCTCCCCTTGTGACGGAAATGATTGCCGTGGGAGAACAAAGCGGCACGCTGGAAAAAATGCTCAACCGCATTGCCACGGATTACGAAAATGAGTCTCAGGCCAATATTATGATTATGACTTCGCTTCTGGAGCCGATAATGATATTGGTAATGGGACTTGTGGTCGGCTTTATTGTCGTCTCTATTTTATTGCCGATATTTGAAATGAACCAGTTGGTGAGGTAAATAGCATTGTAAAAAAACCATATGCAGCGCTAAGCCGCATCTTTCGTCAGGAGCGACCCACGAAAAAGCAGGCCTCATTCCTTAAGGATTTGCGCGCCTTGCCTCTGGCTTTTTTACAATGCTGTTCTAAATACGGCAAAACCGCGTTAACATGCGCGCGAAATTTAACAATAAAAAAAGGGGTTGGTTATGAAACTTTTCAGTCGGAAGAAAAACAGGCAGGCAGGTTTTACTTTAATAGAACTGATGGTGGTTATCGTCATTTTAGGAGTGCTCGCCGGTCTGATCATCCCCCGCATTATGGGTCATCCCGACGAGGCAAGACAGGCTAAAGCCAGAATACAAATGGAGGCTCTGGAATCGGCGCTGAAACTTTACAAACTCGATAACGGCAGCTATCCCACAACCGAACAGGGTTTAAACGCTCTGGTGGAAGCCCCTACTGTTGGAAACATTCCCAAAAACTGGCGTCAGGGAGGCTATCTGGAAAAAAGCAAGGTGCCCAAAGACCCTTGGGGAAATGATTTTATCTATCTAAGCCCCGGCAACCACGGCGATTTTGATTTAACTTGCCTTGGCGCAGATGGAGAACCTGGCGGTGAAGGTGTTAATAAAGACATCAATAATTGGGAAAGTGAATAAGCAGGGTTTTACGCTTGTCGAAATATTGCTGGTAATCATCCTTATCGGAGTGGTTCTGGTATTGGCCGTTCCCTCCATAAGGGATGTTCTGACCGGCGATAACCTCAAGAAGGCTTCGCGTCAAATTATAGCAATGGAAAGAAAATTGCACGTTGAAGCTGTTAGGGATCAGATAACCTACATCCTTTGCATTGATCTGCCCAATTCCGCCTATTGGGTTATTACCTCAGACATGACGCCGGAAAAACAGGATGAAATAAAAAAACGTCCGCTGCATTTGCCCTCAGATGTCGTTATCATGGATATTGTAGACGAAAATAATCAAAAAACATCAGTGGGGGAGGCAAGGCTTTATTTTGGAAAAAATAATATCTGTTCTCCCGCAATAATTCATCTGGCGTACCAAGAGGACAGAATGACGATAGTGATCAATCCCTTTCTTGGCGTGACGGATATTTACGATAAATATGTTGATATTTCCATGAGCGGTTCCGGGCAATACATTCCCAGATAATGGACGACGGCATGAAACTAAAAAAAGCAAAAGGTTTCACTCTCATGGAAGTGATGATCGCCATCGCGATCCTGGCCATCGCGCTCGTCTCCATCTTTCAATTGCAGTCACAGAGCATTTCCATGTCTACTGATTCACGTTTTATGACCACAGCGGCTCTGCTTGCCCAAAGTAAAATGGTTGAGATAGAAACAGCGTCTACTTTATCCGACAAAAGCGATGATGGAGACTTCGGTCCCGATTATTCTCAATATACATGGCATCTGGAAATCAGCGATACCCAATTGCTTCAATTCAAGAGAATTGAAGTCACGGTAACCAACAAATTATTTATCCGTCGCGGAACATATAAACTTGTTCTTTACAAAAAGGCGGGAACGTAACTTATGACCAGCCGGTTTATGAAAAAAATTAATAGCAACGGGGTTTTTCAACAGCTCCATAGCGGATTTACATTGGTTGAGATATTGATTGCCATCTTTATTCTTGGTCTGGTTATGGCCACTGTTTACGTCTCCTACAGCGGCATTTTAAAAACAGCTCATCAGATGGAGGAAGAAGGCAATATATATAAAATGGCGCGCACGTCCATGGACAGGATGATTACTGATTTATCATCTCTGCAACCATCGGCAGGTTACTTTGACCTGCGCGCCGAGAAAAAAAAGTTTAACAACCACGAATTTCATTCTATTTCTTTCTGGTCTGCTTCCCATCTCGTGTTTGACGAAAATGAGGAAGAAGGATGTCCGGCCGCGATCAGTTATTATGTGCGGGAGGATGACGATGGTAAAAGTTTTTCTTTGTGGAGAGCCGATGTGTACGGCTCCAAACCGGATAAAACAAAAATTGCTGACGGCGGCTTTATCATTTGTAAAAACGTGGATACCTTCAGGTTGACATTTTATGATTCCGAAGGCACAGAAACAGATCTATGGGATTCATCTTCAACAGAGGGAAACCAGTCCGGCAAGGTGCCCGCGGCAGTAAAAATAGAACTTTTTCTGGTCAATTTAAATGATCAGGAAAAACCTTATAAATTTATGACAAAGATATTTTTACCGGCTAAAAAATAAACGCCATGAAAAATAAAATCCTTAATAATCGCGGAATCGCGCTGATCACGGTAATATTGATTATCGCTATTTTAGTGGCTGTCGTTATTGAATTGAACCGCTCATCCCGCGCGGATATCTACGATGCGGCCAACGTAAGCGACGGCATAAAATTAACTTATATTGCCAAATCCGGTTTTTATGGAGCGGCCGCCGTGTTGACTGCTTCTAAAAACAATTACGACACCTTGCGCGACGACTGGGCGCACATGGAAACAATATCCCTGAAATCCAATACTCTTTTTACCGACGGTTATTTTATCGCCAGGATTGAAGATGAAACCGGTAAAATTCCTTTGAATAAGATAGTTTATGAAAATGGATATTATAAAATGCTCCTGAGGCTGCTTGAACAGCCGGAATTCGGACTTGATGAAAGAAAGGCGACAGAAATAGCTGATTCCATCGTAAACTGGATTTCCTCCGCTGATAATCCAGCAGACGATGCTTATTACGCTTCTTTAAATCCACCTTATAAACCGAAAAACGCTCCAATTGATTGCATTGAAGAATTGCTTATGATAAAGGGAATAACTAAGGAAATTTATTACGGAACAAAAGAAAAACCATCATTGGCGCAGTACGTTACCGCCGACAGCGATGATGGAGCGATAAATGTCAACACCGCGCCGAAGATGATTTTGCGTTCCCTTGCTGAAGGAATCAGCCCGGAACTAGCCGATAACATGGATGAATACCGCACAAATGCAGGCAATGATTTATCCGGCACCAAGTGGTTTCAGAATATGGCGGGGATGACGATCGATCCGGAATTGCTTCTTACGGTAAACAGCACTTATTTTAAAATTATATCCACAGGACAGATGAGCAATATGGCGAAAACCATAAGCGGAATTGTAAAAAAATCAAGCAATAAATCTGTTCAGACAATTAAATGGAGGCAGGATTAATGCCGCAAACCGTACTGGGTCTGGATATCGGCACAAACACAATTAAAGCGATTGTGTTAACCTCTAAAGGTTTAACCGGCGGTCGCATTATTGGCGCTCGGAGTCTGGATATCAACGCCTGCGGAGGAATCGAACCGGCATTAAAAAAACTGGCGGAAGATAAAACTTTTTCCAATATTCCCTGCTGTATTTCTTTACCGCTTACAGACATCATGTTCAGGC
>JBEKUA010000156.1:0-5933 GCA_049515495.1 Smithella sp.
ATCAGAAGGAAGATGGTTTATATTTGAGCTCTTCGCGCGCCATCGGCATCGTCGGAATTGCGAACACATTGGCCGATGCCCGTAAAATCGCAGAAGAAGGGGTTAAAGCCGTCAAAGGCCCTGTAGCCTATCGCGCCGATATCGGCACTGACGCCCTTATCCAGAAACGCGTTGATCATATGAAAGAGATAAGAAAAGATT
Source organism: Smithella sp. (assembly GCA_049515495.1). Lineage (GTDB taxonomy): Bacteria > Desulfobacterota > Syntrophia > Syntrophales > Smithellaceae > Smithella. Next base: position 202 of record JBEKUA010000156.1, read on the forward strand.
ATTCTTCCTGATCGCCACTTTATGGGGGAGCAATGCTATTTCATAAACCAGTCACTGATATTATCCAACAGCGTAAATCAATTCGGAGTTACTCAGGTACCCCAATTGAAGAAAACAAAAAAGAGGCGTTGAGAAAATTCCTTTCAGCCAACACAATCGGGCCGCTTGGGACAAAAGCGCGCTTTATCTTTATAACAGCCGCCCCGGAAGACAGTGAATCCCTGCGCGGGCTTATTACCTATGGGATGATAAAAAATCCTATGGGTTTTATCATCGGAGCAGTGGAAAACGCCCGCTATAGTCTGGAGGACTTCGGCTACCTGATGGAAAAAAATATCCTGATGGCGACCAGTCTGGGATTGGGCACCTGCTGGCTGGGGGGAACATTCAGTTCAAGCGGGTTTTCGCGCAAGATCGCCCTGCAAGATAACGAAATCGTGCCGGCTGTCACACCAGTAGGTTACGCTGTGCCGAAACTCTCCCCTATGGACTCCATGATTCGCGTTTCTTCCGGGGCGGATAGGCGCAAACCATGGGACGCGTTATTTTTCCAGAATGACAAGCCACTTTTAGCTGATGAAGCCGGAAGTTATATCACACCCCTCGAAATGCTCCGTTTGGCGCCTTCCGCCAATAATTTTCAGCCCTGGCGTGTTATGAAGGAGCCAAACGCGGATATTTACTATTTCTACATAAAACGCACACCGGCATTAAAACAGCTACAGCGATTCACCGCAAAATCCGATCTGCAGCTTGTGGATATTGGAATCGCAATGTGTCATTTTGCGCTGGCGGCAAAGGAAAAAGGATTGAGCGGGAACTGGACTATAAAAGATCCTCGCCTCGGAGGTATGGCTGATAAACTTGATTACATCGTCACATGGACCGGCAGTAACTAATACCGTGTAACATGATGTTCCGCAAGACCGAAGAAATTTGTAAGCGGATATATCCTGTTATTTTCGTTTTTGAATCTGCCGTTATACATGCCGAATGGCTGGTGAAAGTCCGAACAGATAAGTCCGGCATTAATTTTTTCCGCTCTTTCGCCGGAAGGCGTGAACAGCAGATCCAGACATCCGTCTTCTGTTCTTACTTCCCATGGCCGAAGGACATTGTTTTTCTCGAATTTAAAACGTGCCGCTTTCAGGCAATAGATTTTTCCGTCAACCCACATGCAGTTTTCATTGAAATCATCATCATCGGTTATCATGTTCTGGCAAAGATTAAAGGCTAAAAGCTCCCCGTATTCGCTATAGCCTGCGGATGTCGCCCATTTCCAGAAACTGGAATAAGGGTAATATGTTTTTTGTTCATCAAGCAACGCGATATCCTGCTTCCGGTCAATTACAATTTCTTTATCTCCCAGTTTAATTGTTCCCTCCGCGGGCGCTGCTACCTTGTGCGTATAAAAAGGCCTGCATTGCGTGACGGGCGAAACCTGAACAAGCGGTTCGATAGTTTTCAGATCTTCAAAAATCTTAATTTCACCTTTTACGGCGGGCAGATTTTTCTTTCCATCAATATCAATTATTATTTTGTGAAAACCGTCTTTGAGCCGGTTCTCAAAACGCAACCGGTAACCTTTTTTTCCGAACTCACAATTATCATTATAGACCTGTCTGGCGACACGTGACGCGCCGCCCGGCGACTGCATGCTGTGTTCAAAACGTTTATTCGCCACCCTGTCATAAGCATAGAAAAAGGAAACTCCCATAAATTTTGCATCAAAAATAACCATCCCGAAATAATGGGTAGGAGTGATAATGCCGAAATGCTGCCATTCCTTGAGACGAAATTTCTTCCAGATGGCGGGAGTTTTATGCGAAGAAGCATAAAGCGGCGCATCGAGAATATTCGCGTTAATAAAAGGTGTGCAGAATGTGCCGAAATTTATCGTTCCGTCTTCTTCAACAATTTTTTCAGGAGTTGTTTCTACTTTTCTCATAATATTCACCTCCGGCATTAAACCACTTCTAATGATCTTTAATCTTTTGGAGCTTGGGGAAATTAGCGTCTAACGCGGCGTTCCATTTATCGATGACCGGCTTTATGCCCTCCATCAATTCCGTAATATCCCCTTCAATCACAATAGACTTGATTTTATCACCCTGAGCAATTTGATTGACAACCTTCTGATCAAGTTCGCTCACCACTTCGCCGAAAACAGTATGTTTGCCGTCCAGCCATGGAGTCGGTACGTGAGTAATAAAAAACTGGCTGCCATTTGTTTGCGGTCCGGAATTAGCCATGGAAAGAATTCCGGGCTTGCTGTGCCGTAATTCTCTGACAAATTCATCCTGAAAATTATATCCGGGTCCGCCGCGGCCATCGCCTGCGGGACAGCCGCCCTGAATCATAAAATCGGGGATAACCCGGTGAAACTTCAAATTATTATAATATCCGCGCCGCGCCAGGTTGACAAAATTTCCCACTGTAATCGGCGTTTGCTCGGCAAAAAGCCTTATATTGATAGTTCCCTTATCGGTTTGGATAACCGCTTTTAAATCGTTTTTCATATTAACCTCCCTTTTCTTCGTAAAAAGCATGAATTTAATTATTTATCTAAAGATTACAGCTTAATAAGTCAAGGTAAAAAGGGCGGATATGAGCTTTTTTTAAAAAGCCCATATCGGGGACGGTTCAAAAACGTTCGGAGGCAAGGCACGCAAAAAACAGAGCCACGAGACATACATGAAAATACGCTGATTGATCTGTTCCTTTTGAGTGTAAAAAATATCTGCTGAGTCAGATAATAATTTACAAAGGAATAGCCCGTCTCATCAACGCTTAACTCGTTGCGATGTCGTCGGGTATGAGGTATACAGACCGCTATGATGAAGAACGTCGATAAAATTAAAAGTCTTCTGAGCCGCCAACTGTTGGCATGGTACAGGCGTAATCAACGAGCCCTTCCCTGGCGGGAAACATGTGATCCCTACCGCATCTGGATTTCTGAGATCATGCTCCAGCAAACCCAGGTTGATACAGCAACTCCTTATTATCATCGTTTTTTGAAAGCTTTTCCCACTGTTTCTTCACTTGCTCGCGCCCCCTTACAGGATGTGCTCAAGGCCTGGGAAAATCTGGGTTACTATTCGCGGGCCCGAAATATTCACGTTGCCGCCCGGATGATTGTTGATAAATTCGGCGGTCAGATCCCCGATAATTTGGAAGGGATTAAAGCACTTCCCGGCATCGGTCAATACACAGCTGGCGCAATCTTAAGCATTGCCTATGGGCAGGCACATCCTGCTGTTGACGGCAATGTCCGCCGGATTTTATGCCGTCTTTTTGCCATTGCCAAACCCGTGGACAATACAGGGGAACAAAAACAATTGCAGAAGCTCGCCGCTTCGCTGATTCCTGTCAAACATCCCGGCGATTTCAACCAGGCCATGATGGATCTGGGGGCAATGATCTGTAGGGCCAAAAATCCAGACTGTTCACGTTGTCCTGTAGCCTGCAATTGCCAGGCGCGGCTTCACGATTTACAAAACGTTCTGCCGATAACCAGAAAGACTTCCGCGATCCCTCACAGGCTCGCGGCAGCAGCCGTCATCCATAATTCAGAGGGCAATTTACTGGTTGTACAGAGGCCGGCATCAGGCTTGCTGGCCTCTTTGTGGAAACTGCCCGGCGGCTTTATCAAAGACATCTGGCCTCGGTCAATCATACTTACACTCACTTCCGAATAACGCTTCAGGCATACAAATGCGATTTGCCCAAAGGCACCCCTAAGCCGGTTGGGTGTCAGGATTGGCGATGGCTATCACTCACTGATTTAAAGAAGTTGCCTTTGTCGAAGATTGACAGAATGATTCTGGCAGCAATTTTATGATGCCCACCTTTATTTTTTCCGAACTGGTTATAAAACGACGGATATAGATGGACGGAAATATTACCCCCGCCACCATTTTGTGGCTTACCATAAAAACATATAGTTGCCTGATTGACAAAATTTAATAATCGTGTAGATGAGGTTATTTATTAAAAAGACATGACTTTGCGGGAGGGTTAAATAGTATGGAAAGCTTGAAGGACTTACAGTTGCGTTATGAAGCCCTTAAAGGCCTTGGTTTGAAATTAAACATTGAGCGCGGTCAGCCCGGGGATGATAATTTCAATCTGTCAAATGCACTTTTGGGCATTGTAGCCCAAAAGGATATTATAACTAAGAGCGGCTTTGATATCCGAAATTACCCCGGAGGTGTTTTGGGTCTGCCGGAGGCGCGTGAATTGCTTTCCGTCATTCTGGGTGCAAAACCAGAGGAAACAATAGTCGGCAATAATGCCAGCCTGCTTATTCTTTCCCAGATTCTAATGTGGGCGCTGCTGCGAGGCATTGTTGGAAGTCCCGCGCCATGGAGTAAAATCGATAAACCCAAAATGATCGTCACCGTACCCGGTTACGACCGGCATTTCCTGCTTCTGTCTGAACTGGGATTCGAGATGATCCAGGTCAAAATAACCAAAGACGGACCCGATATGGATGCCGTCGAAAAAGTTGCTTTGACAGACCCGGCCGTGAAGGGAATCCTTTTTGTCCCCACTTATTCCAATCCCACCGGAGATACGGTTTCTGATGAAACAGTGACACGCCTGGCAAGCATGAAAACGGCAGCGCCGGATTTCACCATTTTTGCCGATGATGCCTATGTTGTCCACCACCTGGTTGATAATCCCAAAGCTCCTAAGAATCTGCTGCGCAGTTGTGAGGAAGCAGGCAATCCAAATAGAGTCTATCTCTTTAGTTCAACGTCAAAGATAACCTTTGCCGGCGCCGGGCTGGGATTCATGGCAACAAGCCTGGCAAATCTGGCTTATATTTCAAAGCTTTTCGGAACCATGTTCATCGGCCCCAATAAGGTGGAACAGTTACGTCATGTGAAATTCCTACATGCGTTTCCCGGCGGAGTTGCAGGTTTAATGAAAGAACACGCCAAACTTCTAAAACCCAAATTTGACATCGTCCAAAAAGTGTTTTTAAAAGAACTCAATGCAACGGGACTGGCGACATGGAGCACCCCTGAGGGTGGTTATTTCATAAGCCTGGATACGACAAAGCCGGTTGCAAGGCGGGCAGTGGCGCTATGCAAGGAAGCAGGCGTGGCTATCACACCGGCCGGTGCAACGTTTCCTTTCGGCAAGGACCCCAATAATGCCAATATCCGGATTTCTCCAACCCGGCCACCGGTTTCCGAACTGGAAAAAGCCATAGAAGTACTGGCGGTATGTATTAAGCTGGCGTCAGCGGAATATGATAACGCAGGGGAATAATACGAATTTTAAAGCCCCTCAAGACGGTTGCCTTGAGGGGCTTTGCCCAGAAACACCTTTTTATCCGGGCGAGTCTTTTGGACTCGCCCGTTTTTTTAATCTTATCTTATATATTGATTTGATAATAGATAGCGTTTGAATTGGACCTGAATTAATGGTGGAACAAACGCAGTCCGCAGAATGCCATGGCAATGCCGTATTTGTTGCAGGTATCAATCACCTGCTGGTCGCGAATGGAACCGCCGGCCTCTACAATAGCGGTCACTCCGCTGCGGTGTGCGCGTTCAATGTTGTCGCCAAAGGGGAAGAACGCGTCACTGCCCAGAGAAACTCCTGTCACTTTGCTCAGCCATTTTTGCTTTTGAGCCTTGGTTAATGGTTTGGGCTGCTTCGTAAATGTTTGTGCCCAAACGTCGTCGCCGATGACGTCTTCCGGAGTATCGCCTAAGTAA
>JBEKUA010000157.1:0-3831 GCA_049515495.1 Smithella sp.
CGCGATCGCGTCGGCATGATGCTTGGCACCGCCTTCGGCGCTACGGATGTAACCGCCCAATTTTTAGAGACACTGTTTACGGAAGGACCTGCCTCTGTCAATCCGATACTGGTGCCTAACACAGTGATGAACGCCGCCGCCGGTCATACTTCCATTGAGCTGGGATTTCGCGGCGTCAACACAACGGTAACACATTTTGCTGTTTCCGCTGAAAACGCGATTATTTATGCGGCAGCGGAAATCAGGCGCGGCACCGTCGATTTTATTTTTGCCGGAGGTGTGGACATTTTATCCAAATTTTACTATGAGTCGCTGACAAAATTTCGCAGCCTTTCTCCCCGGGATGAGGGCAGCGAGGCATGCCGACCCTTTGATAAAGAACGAAACGGGATGATAGCCGGAGAAGGTTGCGGAATAATTTGCATGGAGAGCCTGCAATCAGCAATTGCCAGAGGGCGAAAGCCCTATTGTGAAATTAAAGGCGCGGGTATGGGATCATCACCGACAAAACCGACAGGCTGGCCGGAGAAAACTGATGGTATAAAACGGACATTTAGCCGTGCGTTGAGAAACGCGGGCAAGGCGCCAAACGAAATTCAGGCTATCGTTGCGGCGGCCAACGGCGACAGAATTCTCGATTCAGTGGAAGCTCAAGCGTACTCCGAAATATTTGACTGTGCGGAGAAAAAACCTTTAATTACGTCGTTTACAGGAGCAACGGGAGAGAGTTTCTCCGGCGGCGGCATCAGGACTTGCGCTTTGGCGCTATCTATTGAAAAAAATATTCTGCCGCCTGTGGTTGGACTTATAAACCCGCTGCAACCGCTTCCGTTTATTGTCGGGAAGAAAAAAGAACTGGAAATTAATAACGCGGCTCTTGCCGGTATTTCTTTCGGCGGTACTTACGCGTATTTGATTCTCGGCAAATAATGCCAAAAAGATTGCGATAACTGAGGCAGAATTTTTATTGGCGTAAATCAGAAAATATTGTAAACATAACCATTATGAATATTTAATCAATGAATTTATAGAATGACAAAGCATGAATTTTAAATTGATTTATCCAAGATGGGAAAAGCTCGACCGTCAGACACGGTTTACCCTGCCGCCGCACGGGCCGGTAGTTTTTGCAGCCGCTCTGCCTGATTATGTGGATGTCGAATTTATTGACGAAAACGTACAAGATATTGATTTCGATCAAACGGCGGATTTTGTGGGTATTTCCGTAATGCTGACCGCGCAAATAAAACGCGGCTGGGAAATAGCCGACACCTTCCGTAAAAAAGGAATCAAAGTAATGTTCGGCGGTATCGCCACCATGCTGCATGCCGAAGAAACTCAGGAACACGCCGATAGCGTTTTTCTGGGAGAGGCTGAAGGACGGATGGAGCAGGTCTTTACGGATTTTAAAAACGGTAAACTGCAAAAGGTTTACAACTATATGCAGAATTTCCCGGCTATTGAAAGTGTAGGAACTGCCCGGCGCAGTATTTTAGACCGCGAGATGTACAGTTACCGAGGCATCCAGATGGTTGATCTGGTGCACGCATCGCGCGGCTGCCGGTTTAATTGTTATCCCTGCTGTGTTAATTTTCTGGGAGGCAGAAGTTTCCGCCCCCGGCCTTTGGATAAAGTTGTCGAAGAAATGGCCAGCATTAATAACAACAGGCTTTTTATTGTGGATAATTCGCTGGCGCAGGATAAAAGTTGGGAAATGGATTTGTTTCGGGAAATGATCCCTCTGAAAAAGAAATGGTGCTGCCACCCTATTGAAGATGACGACAAGGTGCTGGATCTGGCCGCGCAGGCTGGTGCGTGGTTTGTTTATCAGGCAATTTTCGATTCTTCCGATTTCATCCGTGACCGCGTCAAGCGCTATCATGATTATGGCATTGCCGTGGAAGGAAGCATTCTGCTCGGGCTCGATTATCACACCGAAGATTACATAAAAAAGCTGGTTGATTTTCTACTGGAGATTGATCTGGACATGGCGGAATTCACCGTGCTCACTCCTTTTCCGCACACCCGCACTTTTGACGATTTGCATAACGAGAAAAGAATTTTTTCCTATGACTGGAACGATTACACTTGCGGCAAAGTTGTTTTTCAGCCTAAATTACTCACGCCTGAACAATTACAGTCCCTTTATTATTACGCCTGGGATAAATTTTATGAAGAAGAACCGCAATCTTACAAAATGTTCAAGATGTTGAAAAAAGTAATGGATAAAGAAAAAGCTGACGGTACGTACAAACCGCGCGTGCGCCAAAAGATTATGCCGGCGGGGAAAGGAGATTTTAGCGGATGAAAAAGAACAGCAGCAAAGCCGCCGTGGTTATAGACGGCAGCCATGTCAGCTTCAATGATATTATTGCCGTAGCGCGATACGGAGTTCCGGTGCAAATAAGTAGATCCGGCAGTTTCGTAAAGAAGATGGAAAAAACTCAAAAAATGCTTATGGAATCCATGCGCAGCGGAATCCCTGTTTATGGCGTGACAACCGGTTACGGCAAATCATGCGGTAAACGCATGCCTTTGGATATAGCTTTGAAAAATGGCATCAACATTCTTCGTTTTCACGGCTGCGGCACGGGAGAGCCCATCGGCATTGAAGAAACCAGAGCGGCCATGTTGTGCCGCCTTATTTGTCTGGCCCGTGGTTATTCCGGCGTATCCCTTGCCCTCCTTCAGCAGCTGGCCGATTTCTTGAACAAAGGCATAACACCGATAGTTCCCTGCGAAGGTTCAGTCGGCGCGTCCGGCGATTTGACGCCGATGTCCTATATCGGAGCCTGCCTGATGGGCGAGCGTAACGTTATTTATCAGGACAAAATAATGTCCGCGGCAAAGGCCCTGAAGATGGCGGGATTAAAGCCTTACAAATATCTGCCCAAAGAGCCTCTGTCTATGGTTAACGGAACAACCACGATGACGGGAATAGCTGTTTTAGCAGTCGAATCGGCCTGGCGAATTTTATGCGCCGCGATTTACGCTACGGCGCTTTCCGTTCACGCCCTTAAGGGAAACGCTCAGCATTATCATCCGGTAATAGCGGGAGCAAAACCATTCCCCGGTCAGGCGTTTGTTGCCGCTCAGATTATCAATCTCTTAAAAACTAAAGTATCGGCGCGTCAATTGGAAGATGATTCCCTGGACACTTTACAGGATCCTTATTCGCTGCGTTGCGCTCCGCAGGTAGCCGGCGTTTTATACGATGGACTGGACTGGATAAAAAAATGGGTGGAGATTGAATCCAACAGCTCCAATGATAATCCGATTTTCGATCCCGCGACAGGCGAGGTGCTGATGGGCGGCAATTTTTACGGCGGGCATATCGCTTTTGCTATGGACGGATTGAAAGCCGCTCTGGCTTCTGTCGCCGATATGTGTGACCGCCAGATCATGCTTCTGGTTAATCCGAATTCCAACAGAGGACTCCCCGGCGATCTGGTGAGAAACGCAGACAAGATAAAAGGGTTGCATCATGGCTTCAAGGCCATGTCCATTTCCTCTTCCGCGCTGACGGCGGAAGCTCTGAAAGCAACTATGCCGGCAGCTTCATTTTCACGCTCCACCGAATCCCATAATCAGGACAAGGTCAGCATGGGAACAATCGCAGCACGTGACGCTGAAAGGATCTGCACACTGACGGAACGCGTTGTGGCCATTCATCTTCTGACGGCGGCACAGGCCTATGATATAAGAAACAATATAGGCGCGAGACCGCTCTTAAGCAGTCTCATGGAAAAAATAAGATCTGTCAGCGCACCGGTTGTAGAAGACAGGGCAATGGATAAGGATATTGAAAATATTTGCACAGCAATAAAATAC
>JBEKUA010000158.1:0-3824 GCA_049515495.1 Smithella sp.
AAAGATCCTTGCCCTGAACGGAGGCGCCAAACAGTGCGATAGCCGCATCATTATCTTTTAATATCTTGGCGGTGACCTGAGCGTGCGCTTCGGTAACATAGGGTTCCAAAGCGGCGTTGTCGCCGACAAAAACTTTATCCACACCGAACTTAGCCAGTTCGGCAGCCAAACCTTCTATGCCTGAACCAAGCAGAATAGCGCAAACTTCATCTCCCGACTGATCAGCCAGTTTTCTGGCCGCAGAAGCAAGCTCAAAACTTACTTTACGCAGGGCGCCGTCTCTTTGTTCTGCAATTACAAATACTCCTTTTGCCATTTTTCAATCCTCCGCTTTTATATTAAATAACTTTAGCTTCTTCCCTGAGACACCGGGCCAATTCCGCCGCCTTCTGCGCTGCATCATCACCGCAAATTATCTTGCCGGCTGCTCGGGCTGGGGGCGGAATAACTTTGGCTACTTTGGCTTTCACATCTGTGGCGATTCCCAAAGCCGCCGCGTTTTTCACGTCCACCGGTTTCTTCTTGGCTTTCATAATACCGGGAAGCGACGCGTAGCGGGGTTCGTTGAGACCTTTCTGCGCCGTTACCACGCAGGGTAAGCTGGTTTCTATAGAGAGTTGTGCTCCTTCAATCGGCCGAATTACTTTTACGGAAGATCCGGCAAAATCCAATTTAGTGACCAGAGTCAACTGAGGCAACCCGAGAGCTTCGGCCAGCATTGCTCCGACCTGACCGGAGTCATCATCGATGGCGCGCTGTCCACAGAAGATAATGTCATGGGGAAGGCCTTTAATAGCGGCTGCCAGAGCCGATGCCGTAACAAAAGCATCGGCATTATCCAGAGCGGGATCACTGATATGAACACCTTTATCCGCGCCCATGGCCAGAGCGGTTCTGATTGTTTCCATTGCTCTTGCCGGTCCCAGGGAGATTATCGTTACGTCTCCGCCGTTTTTTTCTTTCAGCTTCAGAGCCTCTTCCACACCGTATTCGTCATAAGGATTCATGACCCACTTAATCTGGCCATCTTCGATCCCCGATCCGTCAGCTTTTACTTTGATCTGGGCTTCCGTATCCGGTACCTGTTTTACGCATGCGATAATATTCACTTTGTCCAACCTCCTTCTTCTGCATGTGATTCTTCAGGAGAAAAACATGCATTTTTATTTTTTCACTTTTTTTACAAAAAAGGTCCGATTCTCTTTTAAAAGAGAATCGGACCTTGATTTTACAGCCTGTTTTTGACGATATCGTCAACCACAGAAGGATCTGCCAGCGTGCTGGTGTCACCCAGGTTGCCAATGTCATTGGCGGCCACTTTCTTCAAAATTCTTCTCATGATCTTCCCGCTGCGTGTTTTGGGAAGACCATCCGCCCATTGAATCTTGTCCGGTGTCGCGATTGGTCCGATTATCGTGCGGACATGAGCGATAAGTTCTTTCTTCAACGCATCAGTCTTCTCCACACCTGTCTTCAGTGTGACGTAAGCGTAAATGCCCTGGCCTTTAATGTCATGCGGCATGCCGACAACGGCGGCTTCCGCGACAGCCTTATGCGCGACCAGCGCGCTTTCAACTTCGGCTGTACCCATGCGGTGACCGGAAACATTGATAACATCATCAATACGACCGGTGATCTGATAATAACCATCTTTATCACGGCGGCAACCGTCACCCGTTACATAGTAGCCGGGGAACTGCTCAAAGTAGGTTTCCTGGAATCTCTTGGGATCGCCAAAAACGCCTCTCATAATTCCGGGCCATGGCACCTTGATGCAAAGAGCGCCACTGGCTTCGGTGTCGGTGAATTCTTTTCCTTCATCATCCACCAGCACGGGCTGCACACCGAAGAACGGCAGCGTGGCCATACCGGGTTTGATATCAATCGCGCCGGGCAGCGGAGTAATCAAAATTCCACCTGTTTCAGTCTGCCACCAGGTGTCCACAATGGGGCATTCGCCGCGGCCGATAACATTATAATACCAGTTCCACGCTTCGGGGTTGATCGGCTCGCCGACTGTTCCCAGAGTCTGCAGACTGGAGATGTCGCATTTCTTCACGAAATCGTCGCCTTCTTTGGCAATCGCGCGGATGGCTGTCGGAGCGGTGTAGAAAATGTTGACCTTGTATTTTTCCACAACCTGCCAGAAACGGCTGTAGGTCGGATAGTTGGGAACGCCTTCAAACATAACGGAAGTTGCGCCGTTGCAAAGAGGCCCGTAAAGAATATAGGTGTGACCTGTGACCCAGCCAAGATCGGCTGTGCACCAGTAAATGTCACCGTCGTGATAATCGAAAATCATCTTATGAGTGTAAGCACCATAAACCAGATAACCGCCCGTGGTGTGAATAACGCCCTTGGGTTGTCCGGTGGAACCGGAAGTATAAAGGATGAACAGAGGATCTTCAGCATCCATCCATTCCGGTTCGCATTTGGCGTCAGCTTTGGCCATTTCTTCGTGCCACCACTTGTCGCGGCCGGCGGTCATTTCGCACTTAATCTTGTCGCCGACTCTCTTAACGACTATAACACTCTTTACAGACGGTGACTGTGTCAATGCTTCATCAGCTATTGTTTTTGCGGGAACAGCTTTGCTGCCGCGGAAAGTTCCGTCGCAGACAACCAGTACCTTGGCTTCGCCGTTGACAATTCTGTCTCTGAGGGCGTCGGCACTGAATCCGCCGAAAACGATGCAATGAACTGCGCCGATACGGGAGCAGGCCAAAGCGGCAATTGCGAGTTCAGGAACCATCGGCATATAGAGACAAACGCGGTCGCCCTTCTTTACGCCATTGGCCTTTAGAACATTGGCGAACTTGCAAACCTCTTCATGCAGCATCTTATAGGTCAATCCCTTCTCTTCACCCGGCTCGTTGCCTTCCCACTGAATCGCAACCTGATTGCCGCGTTTCTCGAGGTGCCTGTCCAGACAGTTGTAAGAAACGTTAAGTTTGCCGCCTTCAAAAAACTTTACAAAAATGGGACCTTTCTTGATATCAAAATTAAAGTCCATTACCTTGTCCCACTTCTTGAACCAGGTAACTTGCTGCTCGGCAACTTCAGCCCAGAATTTCTCAGGCTCTTCAACTGATTTCTTCCACGTTGTGTCATATGCTGCTCTACCGGAAATCCAAGCTTTCTTTTTCGCTTTTTCCGGAATCGGATAGATATCCTTTAATTTAACTTTTTCTGCATCCGCCATGATAATTTATTCCTCCCTATTTTTTTGATTTAAACGTTTTACATCGCCTTGATACAGGCAAAACAAATTCCCTAAGTGCTGATAATACATATATTTTTGAATAGAAGTCATAACTTGACCGCAAGTCATATCTGCCTTGCGTTTCCCCTACCTTAAGATTACCCTGATGTCAAGAAATATTTAAAAATCTTGTGCGTCTTGTTTTCCTGTCCTGACCTAGCAGCTATATATTACCCTATTTCACGTTACAGGCAATAAACACTGCAACTCTTATTTTTAAAAAATATCCGATGTTTATGAATTTATTTTATTTCTATTTCCTGTATTTCAAAGTGCCGTTAAACCGCAGCGGCTGTATTGAGCGATTTTTAGTTATTTTAAATCATTTGACTCCCTTAAATTTACCTTGACAAAACCTTTTATCCGGTGTTATTTTTAACACGGCGTATTTTGACCCGAGGTTTATGGAATTTCTGTAAATCGCAAAATAGGCTTGGAAGTGGCAGAAGTCGCTTTTAGAAAATACCCGTTTTCTTGAGGCGGAAGTTATTGACTCTCTTTTATTAAGGAGGAAAGAATGAAGAAATTTTGGTTGGTTTTGTTGTCACTGGGGCTGGTTATG
>JBEKUA010000159.1:0-3811 GCA_049515495.1 Smithella sp.
GGTTGTTCCACCAATACCGTTTTACATATTCCCGCCGTTGCTCATGAAGCGGGAATCAAGCTCGATTTAAACCTCTTCAATAAAATCAGCGGGGAAACGCCCAATCTCTGTAAGCTCAGTCCCGCCGGACATCATCATATTGAAGATCTGGATGCCGCAGGAGGCATTCAGGCTGTAATGAAAGTAATCAGCGCCCTGGGCGTGATTGATGAAAAGGCAATTACTGTAACCGGCAAAACAGTCGGCGCCAATTTAAAAAACGCACGTGTTTTGAATACCGACGTAATCAGAACTTTGAAAAATGCCTATTCACAGCAGGGTGGCATTGCAATTTTGCGCGGTAATCTCGCGCCGGATGGAGCGGTTGTGAAACAATCCGCAGTGGCGCAGGCTATGCAAATAAACGAAAGCAGGGCCCGCGTGTTTGATTGCGAAGATGACGCCATCGCGGCAATCCTGGGCGGCAGGATTAAGGACGGCGACATTGTGGTTATCCGCTATGAAGGACCCAAAGGCGGCCCGGGCATGAGAGAAATGCTTTCGCCCACTTCAGCGATTGTGGGAATGGGGCTGGATAAGACAGTGGCGCTTTTGACGGATGGACGTTTCAGTGGCGGCACGCAGGGCGCGGCAATCGGCCATATATCGCCCGAAGCCGCGGAAGGCGGACCGATCGCGCTTGTGAAAGAAGGCGACATTATTGCCATTGATATTCCGGCCAAAAAGCTGAACCTGAAAGTAAGCGATCAGGAACTGGCTAAGAGAAGAAAGAGTTTGAAGCCCTTTAAACCGGCAATAACGTCAGGTTATCTGGCGAGATACGCGAAACTCGTAACTTCCGCCTCGACGGGAGCAATCTTCAAAGACTGATACCAATTTTGATTTCTTCGGCTAACTTTGTTGGCAGCGTCGTCTGCTTCCTCGACGTATTTTTATATACGCCTGCCCAAGCCGACTCCTCGCCGCCTTGATAACATCTTTGGTTTGAGATCGGAATGAAATAAGAAGTAACTGTCATTGCCGGGCTTGACCCGGCAATCCAGTGTTATATGTGTAATCTTTTCAAAATAGATTATACGGGATTATATGTATCGCTTAAGCGACCACAACCGTTTAAACCAAAGGCAAGTTTTGTAATCGCCTGCAAGGAGTCTTAGATTTATCCAAAACGCTTTAGGGTTAAGCGAAAAGGATATTTAATCAACACTCCGCGAAAGACACGACCTGATAAATAAGTGTTATTCTTTATTCTGCCCTGATTTTTTAGAATTTTCGTATAGTCGTTCTTTGTTATTTTTATATTTTTGCTGCAAGTATTTGGCGGACTCTTTCCAATTCCTGCTGATTGTCTACTTCCACGGAATCATGGGGAGTGATGACAACTTTAATTTTATATCCGCATTCCAAAGCGCGAAGCTGTTCGAGGGCTTCGCGCTTTTCGAGCTTTCCTTCGGGGAGTTTGGTGAAGACATCGAGAAAATCACGACGGTAGGCGTAAATGCCATGATGTTTATAATAATCTGCTTTCAGGGATTTGTCGCGCACGTAAGGAATCGTCGCCCGGGAAAAATAAAGGGCGAAGTTCTGATGATCGAAGACAACTTTAACCGCGTGCGGATGGGTTATTTCTTCATCAAGAAGAATTTTATAAATCAGCGTGGACATGACAATTGCCGGATCGTCAACCAATGGCTGGATAACTTCGTCCACCTGCACAGGCTCAAAGATCGGTTGATCGCCTTGAATATTGACGACAATCGCGTCAGCAGGAAGATTAAGCGATTTTACCGCTTCTGAGATTCTATCCGTGCCGGAGCGATGCGTGGTTGCCGTCATCATGGCATTACCGCCGAATTTATTTACAGCGTCGAATATTCGCTGGTCGTCAGTCGCCACCGCCACATAGGGGATGGCTTTGGCTTTTGCCACACGTTCGTAGACATGCTGAATCATCGGTTTTCCACACAGGTCAGCCAGAGGTTTGCCGGGAAAACGGCTGGATTCGTATCTTGAGGGGATAATGCAAACAATTTTTCTCATTAACAACTCCGTAAAAAGTCCATATACTGCGTTGCACTGCATCCTTCGTCCTTGGGGCCTACGCTTAAGTAGGCCGCACTCCTCAGGCTTTGTGCTCCTTGTTTCTGGAGCTTTTTACGAAGTTGCTTAAAACAGTATAATCGAATAAAATGCTTATTATTTCGTTTCCTAAATATTTTTACTTCCCTAAATGCGGGTCGTCTTTCTGCAAATAATTCACCACGTAATCACGCACGGAATCTTCCATAGAAGAAAAAGATACCGGACATCCAACAGAGTGCAGCTTGTCCATTTCCGCCTGCGTAAAGTACTGATATTGATTGCGTATAGGTTCGGGCATTTCAATATATTCAATCTTCTGTCTGGTTCCCATGGCGGCAAAAACAGCACTGATCAAATCATTCCATGTTCTGGCCTTTCCCGTACCCAGATTAAAAATACCATTTACGTCCTGATTCTTAAAAAGCCACCATAAAACTTCTATACAATCTTTGACATAAACAAAATCACGCATTTGTCCGCCATCGGGATATTGGGGCAAATAGGATTTGAAGAGGCGGACTTTACCCGTTTCTTTGATTTGATTAAATGCTTTGAAAATTACGCTGGTCATGTCGCCTTTGTGATATTCATTCGGGCCGAAGACATTGAAAAATTTAATTCCGGCGATTTTGTTTTCCCATGAATGTCTCAAAACTCTTAAATCAAAAACCTGCTTGGAATAGCCATACATATTGATTGGTTTGAGTTCAATTGTTTTGCTATGGTCATCGGAAAAGCCCTGCTTGCCATCGCCATATGTCGCGGCGGAGCTTGCGTAAATAAAACGAATGTTGCGTTCCAGCGCCCATTCTGCCAACTGGCCGGTATAGGCAAAATTATTTTGCCAGAGGTAATCAGCATCGCGTTCCGTCGTGGATGAACAGGCTCCCATATGTATTATCGCTTCGACGTCAAAAGACAGCGTGTCGTTATAAATCAAATCATAAAATTCATCCTTATGGATGTAATTAACGAAGCGGAGATTGACCAGATTTTTCCATTTATCCGTTTTTCCCAGACGGTCAACGATTACTATATCTTCAATGCCTTCCTGATTAAGCTTCCAGACAAAAGCGCTGCCGATAAATCCGGCGCCACCTGTAACGATAATCATTTGCGTTGCTCCTTTGTTTTTTTATGCGACAGCCTTAAGTAATACTGAACACGAATGCTGTCAATAAAAAAGAGATGTCACAAAACACCCATCTGGGGCGTTGCGCCGCAAACCGGATTTATTGAATCCACGGGGATTCTTTACTGACGGTTAAAACGCGGCAGGGTGTATCCCCCTTAATCATCATAAAATTAATCTGCCTGCCCGTGATTCCGCCCGAGCCACGATACGAAAAAAATTGATCATGGCGGCAGGAAGTGCATAAATTAGAAACATCTATATTTTCTTTGGGAATGCCGCAATTTATAAGTTGTCTGCGGTTAGCTTCAGGCAAATCGACCATACATTTGTTCAGTCCTTCACCGGGAAATAGAAAATCCTTATGGTCTTTCTGACTTCGAAAAGCATATGCTGTTTCTTCATCAAGTTCGAAACAGCACGGGCCGATAGCCGGTCCTATCGCTGCCAGAATATCCCATGGAGATGAACCATATTTTTCATAAAGAAGGCGGATGACTTTAGCACTGATTTCCAGCGCGGTGCCCCTCCAGCCCGCATGAACCGCGGCAATGATCTTTTTTACCCGGTCAACAATAAATACCGGCACGCAATCGG
>JBEKUA010000160.1:0-3807 GCA_049515495.1 Smithella sp.
ACAATATTATCAAGTAAAAATATTTCTTCCGGGTTATCAATATTTTTCATGCTTATTAATATTATGAAGATTTCATTAAAATGAACTTAACCGATGTTATTATAACACTTAAAAAATCGAAAGTCGTACATTAATTGTTGGGGGATATATAATGAAAATAAATAATATTTATAGCATTATTTGTTGTGTAATTATTCTACTGTTAGCTAATCAGGCATGGGCTGCAGACTGGAAATTCTTTGCTTCGTCCGGCAGCGGAGATGTGTATTATGATAAGAAAAGCATTGTAAAAGTGAATAAAAATATTGTTCGTGTTTGGACTAAAAAAACATACAGTGAAAAAGGGAAATTAGAGGAATATTCATTTTTAAAAAGTCTTGGTAAAGCGCCGGGCAATCCTTACATATTAAGTCACGAGTTGAAATTGCTTGAAATTGAGTGCCTGAATAAAAAGATCAAAATTTCTTCTGACAAAATTTGCGATAAAAGAGGACACGTTGCTGTTACTACTACGCAATCTTACGGTAAATTGAATGATATTGTCCGCAAATCAAGTGATGAAGAACTTCAAAATATAGTCTGTAGTGACGGCAAGACTCCCGAAACCAAACGGAAATAGTCGCCTTAATATAGAAATATGGGATTGAAGCTCTCCGCCACGTGCCGCGGAAACTCTTCGATTCTTGAGGTAAATTACAAATGATATCCAGGCGGCAGGGAGGAGGCTTTAGCGGGCGTATTTGTGATCCACGCCATTATGGCGCGGATCATCGGCAAGGAAATGATATATTTATATTGTGTCCCCTTCGGGGACACTCCCGTATTCATACGTTTGAGGGAGGCTTTCCACCCCGGCCTACGCCGGGGCAGGCTGTGCCAACAAAGATAGCGCTTTGATCCGGGATTTAAACTTTCATTGCTTTCCGATATTCGCTAATCAGCGCTTTTTTAGAAACTCCCAGATCAATAATATCCCAAGGCAGAACTTCATCAAATTGTTTTTGACGGTAAACGTAAAAGTCGGAGTTGATATTTACTTCTTTCAATGCCTGCGCCCAATTACCCTCCAGACGATTTACTGCCAGCAATATTTCTCCCACGCGGCGATCCCCCAAAGAAAGCAGCGCCTGAACATAATTCCACTTCGGCACATCGTGAATAACCTTGACCTGCCTGTACCGCCTGAAAGCATTCTCAATCTTTTTGATTTTTCTGCCGACAGCATTAACATCGGCCATAGCGCACCATTGAAAAGGAGTCGCCGGCTTGGGGATAAACTGATTAATGCTTAACGTAATGCGCCGGAACTTTTTTTTGCCCGCATACTTTTGAAGGATATGATGTTGAATTTTTTCGGTAATTTCAATGATGGCGTCTATGTCCTGATCTTCTTCTTTAGGAAGGCCAACCATAAAATAAAGCCTCAAATTGTGAATTTCTTTGTCCGCCAGTATTTCCGCGGCGTTCAAAATATCGGCCTGGGTTATGTCTTTGCGTAAAATGTCCCGCATTCTCTGACTACCCGCCTCCGGCGCAAGCGCGACCGTCTCGATGCCATTGGCTTTTATTAAGTCAACAATCTGTTCATTGATCTGATCAATTCGCAGGGAACCAAGGCCTGCCTGCGCTTTTTGAGCGATGATGTATTCACAGATATTCATGAGATCGGGGTGCTCGGAGACCGCTGTCCCAACCAGTCCAATTTTCTTTTTTCTTTTCAAACCGCAATCAATCGAGGCGACAATTTCAGCAATGCTTCGGAAACGAACCGGACGATAAACGAAACTGGCCGCGCAAAAGCGGCAGCTGCGTGCGCATCCACGGTTAACTTCCACCAGAAACATATCTTCCATTTCTGTTTGAGGTGCACTGATAACTTCCTGCGTACGAAAATTATTGATATCTTTGACATGTTTTATTTTTATTTTTTCCGGAAATCCCGCATCTTTCGGCGTAATGGACTGAATCATACTTTTCGTGGAATAATTTACTTCGTAAAGACCCGGAACGTAAATATTATTAATTTGCTTTTGCAAATCTGTGACTAATTTCCGGCGATCATAACCAAGACGGCGCGTTTCTTCAAAATTCCGGCAAAAATGCGGCAATACTTCTTCAGCTTCACCTAAAATAAATAAATCAAAAAAATCGGCCAGCGGCTCGGGATTAAGCGTTACAGCAATGCCGCCGCCAACAACCAAAGGATATTTTTCCGGGCGGTCTTTCGTTAGCATCGGAATACCGGCTAAATCCAAAATTTTCAAGATATTGGGGTAATCATTTTCAAATGATATAGAAAAAGCCAGAATGTCAAATTCGGTAATTGATTTTTGGTTCTCCAGACTAAAAATTCCCGCCGCTCCGGAAACGAATCTGGCCTCGCTCCCGGAAACGGGCAGGAATACCCTTTCACAAAGAAAGGAAGGTAGTTCATTAAATATTTTATATACTGTTTGGAAGCCCAGATTCGCCATGCCAATCCGGTAGTAATTGGGATAAGCCAGGCAAACCGTATTATAGTCGCCCCAAACTTTTTTTACATATCCAGTCTCATTCTCCAGAATGGTTGTATGTTGTTTTTTCAGTTTCCAATCCATGGTTTTATCATGGCCTATATCCTGCGCTCGCTGACGCCATCATTAAATTACAAAGCTAAAAATCACGGATATAAATTCCGAATCAAAATGGGGGAATATATATCCTCTTGCTTCATGGACTTTCTCAACTTACCAACTCCCCTGTTCTTTTTAGTGGTTGGTATCGGAGTCGCACTAATCATCAGTCAGCCTGACGGCGCAAAAATGTCGGAATCTGCATATCCATATTTTCAGTTTCATCGTTTAGGCCCACAACCGCGACATTAGGATTGTTGAGTGTTCTTTCCTTGCGGATGAACGTGGGCGTAGCCAAATCCTCCCTCCGGAAACCGCCAAAATGAGTAACATTCCCCAGTGATTCCCTTTTCTTTTTATTAAAATCATCAAAACCCGTGGCAATGACAGTGATGCGAATTTCATCCTGCATATTTTCATCAATCACTGTACCGAAAATAATGTTGGCATCTTCATCCGCTTCCTCTTGAATTAAAGATGAAGCCTCGTTAACCTCATAAAGACTCATGTCGGATCCGCCGGTGATGTTGAGTAAAATTCCGTGCGCGCCCTGAATAGTATTGTCTTCCAGCAAAGGAGATGAAATCGCTCTTTGCGCCGCTTCCACCGCCCTGTTTTCACCACTGGCTACACCGGTGCCCATAATGGCCATGCCCATATTGCTCATGACACTCCTTACATCTGCAAAATCAAGATTAATCAATCCAGGAACCAAAATGAGATCGGATATCCCCTTGACAGCCTGATAAAGAATATCATCCGCCTTTTTAAAAGCCTCCAAAAGCGACAGGTTACGGCCGCCCAAACTTAAAAGTCTCTGGTTCGGAACAACAATCAGCGTGTCTACAACATCCCGTAATTGAGCGATTCCTTCTTCAGCCTGAATATTGCGTTTTTTCCCTTCAAATTGAAACGGCTTAGTCACCACGGCAATAGTCAGAATACTGCATTCACGGGCAATTTCCGCAATAACCGGGGCAGCGCCCGTTCCCGTTCCTCCACCCATTCCCGCGGTGATAAAAATCATATCCGCGCCTTCCAGATAAGGGCGGATATCGTCGCGGGATTCCAGCGCCGATTGTTTACCGATTTCAGGATCGGAACCTGCTCCAAGACCTTTTGTTATCTTAGATCCGATTTGAACTTTGACCGGCGAACGCGATACGCTCAGAGCCTGCGCATCGGTATTCGCGTT
>JBEKUA010000161.1:0-3805 GCA_049515495.1 Smithella sp.
TACCTCTTTACGGGTATATAATTTTTTACTTAATTAAGCGCTCGCCGATTTGCCGGCCTTACGTTTAATATATTCGTCAGCATATTTAATGCCTTTGCCCTTGTAAGGCTCAGGTTTTTTTAACGCTCTGATTTCCGCGGCAACCCTGCCAACTAATTCCTTATCAATACCGGATACGACTATATTAACTTGCTTGTCCACTTTAACATCTATTCCTTTGGGAATATCGTACTGGACAGGACTTGAAAAACCTAAAATAAACCTTAAGCTCTTATCAGCAAATTCAGCGCGATAACCGACGCCGGATATTTCCAGCTTTTTTTCAAAACCAGTCGTAACACCCGTCACCATGTTTCCTACCAAGGTTCTTGTTAAGCCATGATAAGACCGCACACGTAATTCTTCAGAGGTTCTTTCAACCACTAAGTTGCCGTCGCCTATTTTTATAGTAATTCCTTCCGGCAATTTAGAAGACAATGTGCCTTTGGGACCTTCCACTTTAACTAAACCAGCACTCTGGCTGATTTTAACATTCTTGGAAAAAGTTATTGGTTTTTTACCTATTCTCGACATGAACAAGCGCTCCTGCTTAATATCATTTTTTGAAAATTACCAAACGTTACAAAGAATTTCACCGCCAACGTTTAATTCCCTGGCTTCCGCATCAGTAATAACTCCTTTTGAAGTCGAGAGAATAGAAATTCCCAAACCATTCAAAACTTTAGGAATGCTGTCTGAAGCAACATAAACTCTGCGGCCCGGCTTACTGATTCTTTTAATATTTGTAATCACGGTACGTTTGGCATCCGGATATTTAAGAATGATTTCTATCATCTGCTGGCCTTTTTCATCTTTTACATTATCATAATTACTGACATAACCAGCCTTCTTCAATACTTTGGCAATATTAATATTCATCTGGGACATATTAATATTCACCGCTTTGAAACGAGCCTTATTCGCGTTTCTGATTCTGGTTAACATATCGGCAATAGGATCAGTCATTCCCATGCTTTTTTCTCCTTAAGCTAAAGTTACCAACTCGATTTTATTACCCCGGGAAGTTCTCCCTGCAGGGCAAGTTTACGCAAACAAATTCTGCACATATCAAATTTTCTGTAATATGCTCGCGGCCGTCCGCAAAGCGGGCACCGGTTATATTGCCTAACCGAAAATTTCATTTCCCTCTTCGCTTTTACAATTAATGACTTCTTTGCCACATCAAATTCCTCCGGAGCTTCACTAAATTATTGTTTAAAAGGAACCCCCATCAGCTTTAGTAAAAATCTGGCTTCCGCATCAGTTTTTGCCGTAGTCACGATGGTAATATTCATTCCTCTTACTTTTTCCACTTTATCATATTCAATTTCAGGGAAAATAATTTGTTCTTGTAAACCTATAGAAAAATTCCCCCTACCGTCAAACGCATTGGGTGATATACCACGAAAATCTCTTACCTTGGGCAAAGCGGCATTGACCAGACGATCAAAAAATTCATACATATTGCTTTTTCTTAAAATAACCGAACAACCAATTGGCATGCCCTGCCTCAACTTAAACGTCGCTATGGATTTCTTTGCCTTGTTTATTACCGGTTTTTGTCCGGTAATAGCTGCCAACTCCTGTACGGCGCCATCAATAATTTTTACATTTTGAATGGCTTCGCCTAGACCCATATTGATGACAATCTTTTCCATTTTCGGCACCTGCATTGGATTTTTATAATTAAACTCCTTTGTCAGAGCCGGAACTACTTTTTCCAGATAATAATCTTTTAATCTTGCCATTTTTATTTAACCTACATTAATTACGTCGTTGCATTTACTGCAGATGCGGACCTTCTTCCCATCATCAAGCTTTTTGCTCTTTATCCTAACAGCGGCATTGCATTTGTTACAAATCAATCCGACTTTAGAAATGTGAATAGACCCTTCTTTTTCCACAATACCGCCTTTGCTTTTCTGATCTGGTCTTTTATGTTTCTTAATTAAATTAACTTTTTCTATTACTATTTTGTTTTTCTCGGGAATAACCGTTAATACTTTACCCGTCTTGCCTTTATCTTTACCAGCAAGAACTTTAACCATATCCCCTTTTTTCAATTTGCTTAAACTCATTTTTTCCCTCTGCAAAGCATTTTTACAAAACTTCTGGCGCTAGAGATATAATTTTCATGAACTGTTTTGCTCTTAGCTCACGAGCAACAGGTCCAAAAATTCTTGTTCCAACTGGTTCCATCTGATTAGAAATTAAAACTGCCGAGTTATCATCAAACTTCAAATAAGAGCCGTCCGGCCTTTTTACTTCCTTAACTGTGCGAACGATAACTGCTTTTATCACGTCGCCTTTTTTAACTTTGGAATTCGGAATTGCTTCTTTTACCGAAACCACAATAACATCACCCAAACTTGCGTAACGCCGCTTCGATCCACCCAGCACTTTAATACATGCAACTTTTTTGGCACCGGAATTATCCGCAACATTTAATACGGTCTGCATCTGAATCATAAAGAAATCCTCATCAAACTAATTGTCCAAACAAGTCAATCAATCTATTTTGCTTTATTTAATATTTCCAGCATACGCCAGCGTTTTTCTTTACTCAACGGTCTCGACTCAATAATCAAAACCGTATCTCCCAGTTTGCTCTGATTTTTTTCATCATGAGCCTTATATTTCAAGTGCTTACGAACATATTTGTGAAAAATAGGATGTTTTACCAAGCGTTCTGCTTTAACCACTATTGTCTTATCCATCTTGTTACTTACAACTACACCCTTAATAGTGCGTTTATTACCCCTCTCAGCCATGCGTTATCCTGCAGCCTCCTTTTCCTTCAACACGGTGTTGACACGGGCAATATCTTTACGGAAGCGCGCAAGCATCACTGTTGATTCCAATTGCCCTGATGAATGTCTAATCTTTAATCGAAAAAGTTCTTCACTTAAGTCAGCGATCTTTTGTTTGAGCCCGCTTACATCGAGAGCTCTGATTTCATCAATTTTCATCAGATATCTCCCTGGATAAAAATTTAGTTGCTATGGATAATTTATGAGCTGCCAGGCGAAATGCTTCTTTGGCAACGTCTCTCGTTACGCCTTCCATTTCATATAGAACCGAGCCGGGTTTAACCACAGCCACCCATCCTTCGGGAGCGCCCTTTCCTTTACCCATACGGGTTTCGGCAGGCTTACTCGTCACTGATTTATGAGGAAACACTCTTATCCAAATCCTTCCTCCACGCTTGACGTGACGGGTCATGGCAACACGAGCGGCTTCGATTTGTCTTGCAGTAATCCAGCCGCATTCTGCCGCCTGCAATCCATATTCACCAAAAGCAATTGAACTTCCCCTTGTTGCTTTGCCACCCATTCGGCCTTTTTGCAACTTTCTATATTTTACCCTTTTCGGCATTAACATAAGCTAAACTCCCGTTATTCCTACCTATATAATTCCTTACTCGGTATAATCCAGATCAATAAACCGGCATGGAAGACGAACTTCATTTCTTATTCTTCGTTGGTAAAATTTCTCCGTGGAAAATAAAAACCTTAACTCCTATCAATCCATAAGCCGTGCTGGCCTCGGTAAATCCATAATCAATATCAGCTCGTAACGTATGTAACGGCACGCGACCTTCCCTATACCATTCCGATCGCGACATTTCTGCGCCGCCTAATCTTCCGGAACAGGCTATTTTTATTCCCTTAGCGCCAAATTTTAAGGCGTAACCTACACATTTCTTCATCGCACGACGAAATGCAACTCTTTTCTCCAGTTGCATAGCAACATTTTCCGCAACAAG
>JBEKUA010000162.1:0-3776 GCA_049515495.1 Smithella sp.
TGCGGAAAAATCTTTGGCTCCCGCTCCCGTTGCAGTTACCATTGCCGATTCCATTCCCGTTTCAATTATGGGGACAAAGGCCAAGGATCTGCTGGAAGGTATTTTACTGAGAATCTCGCCGGAATACAAGGTGATTGTTAATGAAACACAGGAAAAGATAATTCTTAGCATTGAGGGCGATGACAGCGGCTTACTTATCGGCAAACGCGGACAAAATCTTGATGCCCTTCAGTACATATTGAACAAAGCAATCAATAAAATTGATAATGATCATAAAATGATCCTGATTGATTTGGGAGAATACAGAAAACGAAGAGAAGAATTTCTGCTTGGTTTAGCGGAAAAAATAAGAGAAAAAGTAAAAAAGACAAAAAAGCGGGTATCACTTGCCCACATGAACGCCCATGACCGCCGCATTATCCATATGGTGCTTCAGGAAGATGAATCGCTGATAACGCAAAGCCGCGGCGAAGGTAAATACAGAAAAGTTATCATTCTTCCCGCGAGAACAGGAAACAACAAGCGAATCCGGGCGAAAAAACAAGAATAGTTTTTCAATCAATTTGACATTATAATTTAAAGAGGAGGTGTCTTATTGTGCTTCGCCAAGACACCATAGCGGCGCTGGCTACTCCTTTCGGCATGTCCGGAATCGGAGTAATTCGTATAAGCGGTCCCGAAGCTCTCGGAATTGCCCGCCGCATCTTTCAGCCATCTTCTAACAATTGTTCATGGGAAAGCCATCATTTGTATCACGGAGATATTGTCTCCACTGACGGCAAAACAATCCTCGATGAGGTTTTAATATCCTTCATGCGCAAACCACGGTCTTTCACGGGAGAAGACATTATAGAAATCAACTGTCATGGTAATCCGCTCATCATCGGGTCAATTCTAACACAACTGCAGGAACTGGGGTGCCGTCTGGCCCGTCCCGGCGAATTTTCCCAGCGCGCTTTTTTAAATAACCGTATTGATTTGTCGCAGGCGGAAGCGCTCTGTGCAATGGTTTTTGCCAAGTCTCAAAAAGCCTACGCCATGGGTCTGGCCCAGCTAAAAGGGTCTCTGAGCAAAGAAATAGAGAACCTGCGCTCTTGTCTTATTGACGCGCTTGCCATGCTGGAGGCCGCGATTGATTTTACCGAAGATACATCCAGTGAAAGAATTCCCAAAATGCCGCCGCAAATTGATCCGGCACTTAAACATTTGCAATCTCTTCTATCGACATACCGCGCGGCAAAAGCATATACCGAAGGCGTTAATGTCATCATCACGGGCAAGCCCAATGTCGGGAAATCAAGCCTGCTTAACGCTTTTACGGGAAGAAAAAAAGCGATTGTCACTGATATTCCTGGAACAACACGCGATTTAATCACGGATACAATCAATATCGGCGGCATTCCTGTTAATCTAATGGATACCGCCGGAATCAGAGAACCGCAAAACATGATCGAAAAAGAAGGAATCAATCTCGTATGGGAAAATCTTGCCCAGGCCGATGTTGTAATTGTAATGCTTGATGTCAGTAGACCATTAACAGATGAAGATAAAATTATTATTGATAAAAATATAACAGGAAACATTATTGCAGCGATCAATAAAATTGATTTACCGCAAGTATGGGAAACAAAAACTATTGAACAACTGTTTCCGCAAGAAGTGAAAATTCGTAAAATCTCGGCCAAGTCAGGCGCCGGACTGGAAGAGCTGAAAAACACCATCATAGATTTATCCGGAAGCGGCGAAAATATTAATGCAGGCAGTGTAATGATTACCAATATGCGCCATAAACTGGCGATAGAAAAATCTTATAAAAACATTCAAACCGCAAAAGAAAGTATCGAGTATGGGATGTCAGTCGAATTCGCTGCTTTCGACCTGCGGGAGGCTCTGGATAATCTGGATGAAATAACCGGCAAAAAAATCAACGATGAAGTATTGGATAAGATATTTTCCAGCTTTTGTATCGGTAAGTAATTACCCGCTTTTTGAAACGTAAAATTTTAGAAGAATATTATTTTTCTTCCATTCCTTGAACAAACGCCAGAACATTCTTCCCCAGAACACTGTGATTGTAACCGCCCTCTAAAATACCAAAACATCCGCCATGATTGCGACGGGCAGTTTCGCCAACCAGTCTTCCCATGTATTTGTAGTCTTCGGTTTTTAAAAGACCGCCCCCATCATCTTCGTGATTGTCAAAACCGGCAGATACGGCAATCATGTCAGCGTCCGTTTGTGTCAGACCATCCCGCACAATCTTTAAATACTCGTTGCGGTTTTGCCCTGCGGGATTCAAAATCGTTACATATTCTTTGTGACCGAGGATATTAACATTACCATCTCCATAGTGCAGATCAAAATCCAGAATAAACGCTTTTTTAATTTTTCCTTCGTTTTTGAGTTTCTCCAAAGCAATGGACATATTGTTAAAATAGCAAAATCCCCAGGCACTGCTTGCCGATGCATGATGACCGGGGGGACGGATTAGCGCAAAACAAGGTTCGGTTAAACCGATTTGCGCCGCTTTGATCGCGCCGCCTGCGGCAAGCGCCGCAATTTCGTATACTCCCTCCCGCTCGACCGATCTTATATGATCAGGAGTATGTACTTTGAGAATATCTTCTTGTGAAGCTGTGACCGGTTTTAAAAATGTCACTTTACCGCGCAGAGCAATTTCCACAGCCTGAATACGGCCCGCCTCGGAAGCCGGATCGTTTGAATAAACTTCGTTATAATCTTCATGATAAACGACTTTCATTTTATCCTCCTTCTTCCAGTTTAAAGGAAAAGCGGCTGGTAATCCATGGGTCCTTTTGTCCATCAAAAACTTTTTCCACAAACTTGACTCGTTTATTTTTCCCGATAAGAAGAATTGTCGAAGAGCGGGTTCCGTAAATCGGGCCCTCTATAAAGATAGGGGATAAAAGCCTTTCCCATTCCAGGCCAATGCCTGTCTTTGGCAGTTTTTTATCCGGCGGTATATGACGATCAGACAGCATAGAAAACAATGCTTCTTCCAGATCAGATCCTTTTTTATCCAATACTGTTTTTAGCATTTTTCTGCTTCTTGTCACTTTCGGCCAGAGTGAATTCAAGAGATGATTGCTCAATCCGTATATCCCGGCTTTGAGTTTTTGTTTCTCCCCCCGATTAGAGAAGACAAAAAGATCATTATAATCGCCTAAAAGTAAATTAAAACCGTTATACTTATCTCCCTGCAAGGCAATTTTTTTCAGATAATTACCGGGTTTTTGATTGCCGGTCAGGTAACGGCGGACAAGCCTGCCTCGCGACGGAGCGTCGCTTCTGTACGTTGAAGGGTTTCGATAATTGGTGACGGCAGCAAATTTTCCGTACTTGGTTATGCCCAGCCATGTGCCTTTGTTTTTCAAATCGCGTCCGGCAAGGACATGAGGATAATCTTCCCAGAAATCAGCGGGAGTCGACGGCCTCTCGTAGAATTCATCGCGGTTCGCCGCCAGAATCAATCTGTAAAAAGGATGCATATTATATGCGAAGGCTATCAGGCACATTTGTCTCTATGTAATCCGGAAGTCATTTTACAATTTCTTTTAATCTATTCATAATTCTGGTCATTGTATCGCCTGCCGGAGCGTCTATAAACACATCGGCGATATCATCATGACCTGTGTCGCCCATATTAATAATGACAATATTCGCTCCGGAGCGCTTGGCATAGAGCGGCATATAAGCCGCCGGATAAACAACAAGCGAAGAACCAATCACCATAAACAAATCGCATTCCTGAGATT
>JBEKUA010000163.1:0-3745 GCA_049515495.1 Smithella sp.
TGCTCGCAAATTGTCTGGATAGGAGAAAACAATAGATTGTTTAAAATGGTTCGCAATGATGAAAACGGCAAAGAACTATACACAGTTAAATATTTCTATGATCAAGCCCCACACACTCTTCCTGCAAAAATTACCATTAGCATGGCCGATGGAATAACATTCCTATCCGTAAAATTTTCTGAAATCAGAATTGAAAAGGCAACAGATTTATCAATTTTTGATCTTCCGATTCCCGCCAATGTAAATGTTATTTTGTTGCAATAATTCAGATGATTACTTTAATTTCAGAGGGATTTATTTGATTTCCTGCAGGCTGGACCGGGCGATGCGCGCCTGATTGGTGTTCGGATAAGTTTTGATTACTTCCTGTAAAAGTAATTTGGCACTGGTTTTGTCTCCCAGCTTGAGAAAAGAAAGGCCTTGCTTAAGCAAGGCATAAGGAACTTTATTTCCGTTGGGATAATTCTTAGTAACTTTTTCGTACTCTAATATTGCCGCTTCATATTTTTTTTCGAAAAAATAACATTCACCGACCCAAAACTGGGCATTATCTGAATACTCGCTATCAGGATAAACAGATAAGAAATTTTGAAATTCGGATCGGGCTTTATCGTAATCGCCTTCTTTAAATATTTGATAAGCGTCCGAATACGCTTTTTCCTTGTCTTGTATTTTTGCCAAATCTTTTGCAACATTAGTGCCTGTTGATTTATTGTTCTTATCGGGAGTTTCATTCACACTATGTTTATTGCCGATTTCCAGAAAATTTTCAATAAAGTTGATTTTCAGAAGAATATTATCAAAACGCTGATCATCCTTCTTTGTGTTGGCAGTATAATCTTTTTTCAGGATTTCCACTTGACCACGCAATTGCTGAAGAGTTTCTCTCAAATCGGAAATATCTGCCGAAGTGTTGGCCTGCCCGTTACGTATAGAATCCAGAGCTGCGGTGCTCTTTTTTAATGTGCCTAAATCAGCATCTATTGCGGCAAGTTTTTCTTCCATGTTCTGGTTTAATTCCGAACGAAGCGCCCTTAAATCTCCTGTAGAAGCGCAACCAGCAACGGAAAATATCGCAAAAAATAAAAGAAGATAAATAAACTTTCTCAATTTTTTCACCTCATTAGATTATATTATGGAGTAACAACAAAATGAGCGCGCCTGTTTTTTGCCCAAGCTTCTTCGTTAGAGTCCGGAAACAGAGGACGCTCAGAGCCATAACTAATAGTTTTCAAGATTGAATCTTTAATGCCTAAATTAACAAGATATTTCTTTGTTTCCTGAGCGCGACGCTCCCCCAGAGCCATGTTGTATTCGGCGGTTCCTCTTTCATCGCAATGTCCTTCAATCATGACAGAAGATACTCTATGTTTGCGTAAATAACTGGCATTGACCTGAAGAATTTCACGGGCGTCAGGACGAATGCTGGAGCTGTCGAAATCAAAGTTGATGTCACTAACAGGAGATGTTGTTGTTGCTTCCATAAGCGAAGACTGTTCATGAACGGACCCTTTTTTATTAGTGGTATCGGTGGTGGCAATGTTGTTGTTTTGATTTGTATTATCAGTTGTTTGCGTGGGTGTTTGCGCGGGTGCGGTTATCTGTTCCTGCGCGTTGCTGTTTGTGACTACTGATTTTTTTTCGGCACAGCCGGTAAAAATTATCAGACTAAATATAATTACAACAAAAATTCCCGTCAAGGTCAGATTATTTTTCATTATTCTTCCTCTCTTTCTTCAGTAAAATAAGTTTATCAGAAATAAAAGACTTCAACACAATGACAAATATTGTCATCAATAAAATTATAACAGAAACATAAACAGTTTTTAAGAAGAAAACCTATACCCATTTTATGTTCCATATTGCTGTCAAATTCAATTATTATTAGCGTCTTATACGGCAAAGGCCAGAAAATAACAACCCCTAAACTTTTACGATGGAATTATTTAAATCGGGGCGACCACATCGGCATTACTAAATTAGTACTAGATTCAGTAAGTATTCTCGGATTGGAGCCATTTGAATTCATAATAAAAATTTTACTTTTAGAGTTTTTTTGAGAAGCATAAACAATTTGTCTGCCTGATGGTGACCAGGATGGCGATTTGTTATTAGCGGCATCGAAAGTTAATTGGATGGGAGGAGTATTGCCGTCTGCATCAATGATAAATATTTGATATTTGTCATTGATTAATCCCTCGTATGCTAGACGGTCACCATGCGGCGACCATGAAGGAGATGTGTTATAAGTACCTTCATACGTTATCCTTTTTACATTATTACCATCGGCATCCATGATATAAATTTGCGGCGATCCTGAACGGTTGGAAACAAAAGTTATCCTTTTTCCATCGGGCGACCAGGACGGAGAAACATTTATAAAATAGTTCTTTGTTAGACGCTTGAGCTTCAAGGTGTCAATTTCAAGGATATATATTTCTTCGCTGCCTTCCTTGCTAAGGGTCAATAATAGTTTCTTCCCATCAGGGGAAAACGATCCGCATAGATTAAGTCCTTCAAAAGAAGACACTTTTCTTTCCGTTCCATTGATTAAATTCCTGATATAAATTTCCGGGCGGCCGCCTTTAAAAGAGGTGAAAGCAAGAAATTTTCCATCGGGCGACCAGCGCGGCGCAATTATAATGGATTGATGGTTTGTGACGCTTTTTAATTCAGAGCCATCGTAGTTGATAATTTGAATATCGGATTTGGGGCCTTTCTTGGACACAAAAGCGATTTTAGTATTAAAGTCGCCTTCGTCGTTCACCAGCGCCAGCATAATATCTGAAGCTATAGCCCGGGAAATTACTTTTAGTTTGTCCCCTTCTGCATGATATTTTTTATTAAAAATAAGTTCTCCGCGAGTAACATCAAAAAAGGAACTGTCCGCTATTATTTCTTTATCATTTTGGGTTATATTGCCCAGAAGTAAATAATCGGCGCCTATCGCTGTCCAATCGGGGAAGGAAATTTTTTCGGCAGTTATAGCCGTGATGAAAGTTTTATCTTCTAAAAAGCTTTTTTTGTTTAAAATATTGAATATTCCCGTCAAGAACAAATCTTTTCTGATATCGTCCGAAACCGTGATGCCGAAATCTACAGCTTTATTAGCGCTTGTTACTTTGTTGATAAAGTCGCAAATCGCGATAGGAATTTGTTTGAATGTTGGGGAACCTATGTCAATATAAACCTTTGCAACGGCACTATTATTGAAAATAAATAATGAACAGAAAAGGAATATAAAAATGGAGATTAAACACTTTTTTTTCATCAAAGCTGCATAGCCCTTTCTTATGATATTAAAAACATTATTGCCGTTTCCATATCATTTAAATAAAAAATTGAATATGAACATAAACATAGCTCTGTTTAAGGGAAACGGACACCGAGTTCAATGCTGTCGTCCATAACCCAGTATGGCAAGGGAGGAAATGGACTTGATTTTTTAACAGCCTGAAGAGCTGAATCATCAAAATAGCGGTTGCCGGAACGTTTTTCAAACTTTATATATTCCAGCGCGCCGCTGCGTGCAATTCTAATATCAATAATAGATGAAATATTTTTCTCCGGCATTAATGCCTGCGGATTCATCCAGTGTCCTTTTATTCTTGATTCGACAACTCCCAAATATTCATTGGTTTGCGCGTTGATTTCAGCATTTGATATCGCCGATCTGCCGGACGCGGATGAGACCCCGGTGGCTTTTGATTGGTTAAGGTCTTTTTTCCGAATGGCGCTGACGGCT
>JBEKUA010000164.1:0-3742 GCA_049515495.1 Smithella sp.
CGGCGGAACCTTATCGATGATGGATGCCGGCATTCCGCTGAAAGACTGTGTCGCCGGAATCGCCATGGGACTTTTAAAAGAAGGTGATGAGGTTGTAATTCTAACCGATATTTTGGGCGATGAAGATCATGCCGGTGATATGGATTTCAAAGTTTGCGGCACGGAAAAAGGAATCACGGCCATGCAGATGGATATTAAAATTGACGGCCTGACAGAAGATATTTTGAGAAAAGCTCTCGATCAGGCTCGTGAAGGTCGTATTTTCATTATCGGTAAACTGCGCGAAACCATCTCCGCGCCGAGGCCGGATATATCTCTATACGCTCCTCGCATTACAACGGTAAAAGTAAAAGTTGATCAGGTGAGAAATGTTATCGGGTCGGGTGGCAAAAACATTCGTCAGATTATCAGTGAAACAGGAGTTACTATTGATGTCGAAGATGACGGAACTGTAACCATAGCATCCAGTGATGCCGAAGCGGCGATTCGAGCCGTGAATATGGTGAAATGGCTTACCGAGGAAGCTGAAGTGGGGAAAATCTATCGTGGCACAGTCAAGAAGATTGTGGATTTCGGCGCTTTTGTCGAAATTTTGCCCGGAACAGAGGGCCTTCTGCATATATCGCAAATCGCTAAGGAAAGAATTAATAAGGTTACCGACGTGTTGCAGGAAGGCGATGAAGTCATGGTGAAAGTTCTGGAAATGGATAAGTCGGGAAAGATCAGACTAAGCCGGAAAGAAGCTTTGGACGCGGAAGTTAAATAAGCTGTTTTTGATCAGTGATAGTTATTGAAGCTCTCCACGGCAATTCGCGGAGAGCTTCAATTCTTAAGAAACTATATCATTCAGCATTCAATCGCATTTCCCTTAGCAAAAGCTGTGGACAATGCGATCGCTGCCGAATTCAAATAAAAGTTCTGTGTTTATTAAATTTGTGAATACAGAACGGCTCTTGCCGTAAAAATACGTATTTGTACATTATCTTATCAGTTTAAAGTTAGTAAATAAACGTTTCCGGTTTGAAAAAATGGAAAAAATAAAAGTTTGCATCCAAAAACTGCCGGGCAATGAAGACATTCCCATACCTCAATATATGACTGGTCAGGCTGCCGGAATGGATATATTTGCGGCTGTGGCTGAGGATGAGATTATTTTACCGGGCCAAAGGAAAAAGATTACGACGGGCATCGCGATAGCCTTGCCTGAGGGTTATGAGGCGAAGATTAGACCCCGTAGCGGACTGGCATTAAATAAGGGGGTAACACTGCTTAATTCTCCGGGTACAATAGATGCTGATTATCGAGGAGAGATCGGGTTAATTGTTATTAATCATGGTGAAGAACCCTTTGTTGTTAAAAGAGGTATTCGTTTGGCGCAAATGGTAGTGCAGAAAATTTTTCAGGTGGACTGGATAGAAACTTCAGAGCTGAACAACACATTCCGGGGGGATGGCGGCTTTGGCCACACCTGACACCACTTCTAAATCAAAGTGCTATCTTTGTTGGCTTCGTCGTCGGCTTCCTCAGCGTATATACAAATACGCATCGTTGCCTCCTTCTGGCCGCCTCGATATCATCTTTGATTTAGAAGTGGTAAAAAATGAGGTATTAAATGCTTCTTAGCTTTTGCAATTGACGTTAAACAATGGTATGAAACGCACATATATTTATTTATGCTTCAAAAATAAAATATGAAAAAATTAAAAGTTAAAAAAACATTAAAAGAAATCAACGACAAGATAAGAGAGGGGCAGGCTGTGGTTGTCACAGCCGAAGAGATGATTGATGTTGTTGAAAGACATGGCGAGGTGGAAGCCGCCCGTAAAATAGATGTTGTTACTACAGGAACTTTCGCCCCGATGTGTTCTTCGGGAGCTTTTCTTAATTTTGGTCATACGTCACCTCGCATCCGGGCATCTAAAGTATGGTTAAATGATGTGTCGGCTTACGGCGGAATTGCCGCTGTGGATTGTTATATTGGCGCAACGGAAGTTGTCGAAAACGATCCGCTCAATAGTGTTTATCCCGGAGAATTTAATTATGGCGGCGGTCATGTTATCGAAGATTTGGTTGCTGGAAATGTTGTTAAACTGCGCGCCGAGGGTTATGGGACGGATTGTTATCCCGCGCGGAAATACGAAAGAAACATTACAATAAAAGATTTACAGAATGCGATTTTGTTTAATCCGCGCAATGCTTATCAAAATTACAATTGCGCTGTTAATCTATCCGACAGAACAATATATACTTACATGGGGATGCTTCGTCCGCAAATGGCCAATGCGGCGTATGCGACATCGGGACAATTGAGCCCTTTGTTTAATGATCCTTATTACCGGACAATAGGGATCGGGACCCGGATATTTTTGGGTGGAGCGCAAGGTTTTGTTGCCTGGCCGGGCACACAGCATAATCCTAATGTGACTCGTGGAGCAAACGGGGTTCCTAAACAGGGTGCCGGTACAATTGCCGTCATTGGGAATTTAAAAGAAATGACTCCTGAATGGCTTGTGGGAGCAAGCATTTTAGGCTATGGAGTCTCCCTGTTCGTAGGCATAGGCATTCCTATTCCTATTCTGGACGAAGAAATGGCACTTTTTACAGCAGTAAAAGACGAGAATATTTATACCCAGATTTACGATTACAGTATGGATTATCCTAAAGGAGTGGCCAAACCTTTGGCAGAAGTCAGTTATAAGGATTTACGCAGTGGAACAATCATCATTGACGGGAAAAAAATTATCACCGCGCCGCTATCCAGTTATTACAAGGCCAGACAGATTGCCAATATTTTAAAAGAATGGATTGAACGCGGCCGGTTTATACTGGGCGAACCGCAACAAACCCTACCATCCGTGTAAATTAATTATTAGTTTTTCATTAAATTCATTTATTAGCAGTTTATTGCTTGTGATTTTCTAAAATTACCTATTATGCTGCTCGATATTATCGTTTCTCCCGATATTAATGCAAATCTCCTTTTGTGTTGAAATAATTAATAATTATTTGTAATATTGCTTAATATTAATTAATATTAAGCAATATTAATTAATATTCTTGACTTTTCTTTTAAATTAGTTTCTTATAATTACCAAATGAGGTATCGCTTTAATTTATGGTAGATAATATAAAGAAAAATCAAGTAAAAAAATTTCGTGAAACAATACCTTTAAGTATATCTGAATTGGCGAGGAAGGCGGGCTTAACACCGCAAACACTTTCCAAAATGGAGAAGGGCTTGTCTACCAGAAAGAATTCAGAATTGAAAGTAGCTAAAGCACTGCAGAAGCCATATGAAGAAGTATTCCCTTGAAAAGGCAACGTAACTATTTTTAAAAGGCAAGGGATTGACGCAAAATGAAGATAGGCAGATATTTGATTTTCTTTTTGTTGTTAATGGCTCTGTTAATAACTTTCGGTAACAGAGGGTTTGTTGATAATTATTTAATGAGCAAACGGCTGGCTCAGTTAAAATCACAGACAACAGAGATAACAACAGAAAACAACGAATTGAAAAAGAAAATAATTTTATTACGCAACGACATTAACTACATAGAAATGATAGCCCGTAATGAATTAGGTATGGTCAAAAAAGGAGATATTGTTTATCGGTGGGCAAAATGATAAAAAAAGTATGTTTAGTCAAGAATAATATGATGGTGCTTTAATGCTAAGTTTTAAAGAAATATTTTCAGGACAAAAAAGACTGGTTGGACTGGATATCGGTTCAAGTTCTTTAAAG
>JBEKUA010000165.1:0-3738 GCA_049515495.1 Smithella sp.
CAAAAATGTTCACCATGAAGTTTATGAAGCGCTTCATTGACGATGATAATGATCCGGATATAATAGAAAATGGATATACTTTCTACAATAAAGAAGTGATTGTTCGACTTGAGTCAATAAAAGAAACGACGAAGGAGAAGTTCAAAGAATTTCTACTGAAGATCCACACTATTAACATGACATGAATTCTTGATTCTTACTTCAGCAAAAACGGTCGTTCTTTAATATATGATTAAAGAGAATTATTACTGTCCTAGAATTGTTTCTTTATGAGTGAAAGGTTGGATAATTTTAGAGATTGATGTTTATGGAGGAGGTTATCAATCAAATATTCAATGATCGATTTTGAAAAACTAAAGCAGCATCAGAATTATTTGTTTCACCAACCAATCCACAGTAATGGGCGTTCGTCAAAATTAAGGATTACTGGTTGAATCATGTTTTTTCAAGTTAAAAACCCTTAAATAGTAAAATGCTGTTTGTATCGCATCTTAGGTCTTTTTATAGAGCTGGTATCGGGCCCGGTCCGCTTGCTTGACTTAATACATGGCAATATCGGCATTTCTTAGGAGTATACCATCATCTGTTCCATCGTTGGGATAGACAGCGATGCCAATATTCGTTGTCACAGCGAGTTGATGAGTATCTATTAGGAAGGGTTTATAAAAGCTGTCAACGATCTTTTGTACAACATGGATCGCATCTTCTATCGTCTCTAGGTCCGGGAGTATTAATATAAACTCATCGCCACCGAAGCGAGCAATGGTATCACCCTTCCTGACCTGCCCCCCGAAAACCGATCCAGTAATTAAGTTAGGATTGGGGTAGCAAGCGAATACAGAATTTTAATTCTCCTTATTATCCGCAGATTGCTATAGAGAATTTCAATTGCTAAATTGTAATTTCCGTATGCTTTGAAAAAAAAGACTATATCTACGTATTAATAAATAAAATATCTAACAATATCAAATATGAACCTTATTAAAAAAAGAAGCTTTTTTCTCTAATGTGTCATTAAAATGACATAATATCGTAACTATATCATGATATTTGTTACAAATGAATAATGTCAGAGAGTCGGTAAAATAATTTACATTTATAATAATTCTTAAGAGAAAAAGTGGGACTTGGGCAAATGCAAAAACTCCTCTTGAAACCACTCTTCACAAAATATCTTACCATGAAAGCATGTAAAATGTTGGCGGTTAGAAAGAATGATAATAAATATTTTTTGAAGAGTTATTTACCATTAATTTCCTTGGATGTAGCAATCTGACTTTTAAATGAAATACGTTTTTACTTTAGGCGGTGCTGAATTATGATACAAAAGAGAATTTTGGTTGTTGATGACGAAAAAGATATTGTGGATCTCATTACCTATAATCTCGAGCAGGAAAAATTTGCCGTTAGCAAGGCTTACGATGGGGAGAGCGCCTTAGATATGATTAAATCAATAAAACCTGATTTAGTAGTTCTGGATCTAATGCTTCCAGTAATCAGAGGTTTAGATGTATGCAAGCTTATTCGAAAGAATCCGGAGACGGAGACGATGCCTGTTATTATGTTAACGGCAAGAGGAGATCATATGGATAGGATAATAGGATTTGAGGTGGGTGCTGACGATTACATCGTCAAACCCTTCAATGTGAAAGAGCTAGTCGCAAGAATTCGCGCCGTGCTTAGGAGAACAGAAATAAATCCAAATCAAGATAATACGAAATTGTTAACATACAAGGAACTGAAAATTAATTATAGAACTTATGAAGTCACCTTAAGAGGAGAAAGAATCAATCTTAGTCCCAAGGAATTAAAAATATTGCAATTCATGGCTAAAAATCCTGGCAGAGTCTACTCAAGAGAACAAATACTTTATTATATTTGGGGAGATGATACCTTTGTTGAACCCAGAACAGTAGACGCTCATATATGCAGACTACGGGATACTATCGAAAAAGATATTAACAACCCGCAATACATTTTTACTATAAGAAGCATTGGTTATAAATTCGCCGAAATAGAATCAGATGCCAACCTTAAAGAAAAAAAAGTTGCACCTCGGAAATAAATGTCCGAAAAGATATTAGAGAAATAATTCAATGTCTTAATTTATAATTTTTAAACTGACAGGGAGCAATGTGATCTTACTGCTTACCATAGTCAGATTCAGATACTGACTCACAGCGGTTTAGAACAAAGCCGAGAATCTTATCTTTGGGAATATATTGCAAAGCCTTATTGACAACATCCATTGACGTTTTTCCAGCCTGAACTACAACGACTACGTGGTCAACGAGAGTGGATAAGGTTAAAACATCTGCCCCGGTCAAAATTGGAGGAGCGTCAAAAAGTATATAGCGATCAGGGTAGCGACTTTTCATCTCGGACATTAGTTCCCTCATTCGTGGTGATCCAAGAATTTCAGCGCTTTCATGATAAGGGCGTCCTCCTGATATGAGCGTCATTTTTTCGATCCCCGGCCACATAATGATATCTGAAATTGAACGGCCATCTGCAAGATGATCTATCAGTCCCTTTTCACTGTCACATCCCAGATATTTTTTAATGCTCTGATTTTTCAGATCGCCATCGACCAGCAGGACCGTATGCTGGAATTCCCGGGTAAAAGAAAAAGCGAGATTGATAGCAGTAAGGGTTTTCCCCTCGCCGGGCAAGGCACTTGTAATCATGATGGTATTGCCTCCCAAGCCCTTTGTTCGCTGAAGTATTTGCGTCCGCAGAACCCTGTAGATTTCCGCCTCCGTAATATCTTCCAAATAAGCCAGACACCGATTCGCTGCAAGGAATCCCGGATTCAGATGAATTTTACGGGATTGGCTATAGATTGGCGAGATCCATCCGGCATTTCCCTTGTTTTGTTGTTGAGGGCTGTCCTGCAAAGGCAAGACAAGTTTTACTTTATTTTTACTGTCTCGAGTTTTTCTTAAAAACGACATGATTTCTTTTATCTTAATCATTCCGAAAAATTTCCTTTCTAATCAGTGTTTTCGTTTATAAAACTAAATATCTGGCAATACGCGCCCACAAGACATCCAAATCAATCACAAAAAAATGAATAATCAAAATGACAATCACAAGAGAGAGACTTGCGACCCCGCTTATTATTTTTATATAACGGCGGCTATGTTGCTCGTCCTGCAATGTAACGATCTCAGGTATCTCAACAAGAACAGGGAAAGGAAAAGATGCCGTCAGGTCTTCGGAGCGGCGGGCTGAGTGGTCAGTAGCCTCTTGAACCGCCACCATTCCAAAACTTGCACAAATCCCCAGGATAAGCCCAATCAAGAGAATAGCAGGGCGATTTGGTCTTACCGGTTTTTCCGGCAGCTTGGCTGGATCAATTAATGTAAAACGTTCACCCATCTGCCCTTTTTCAAGTCCGTGAGCTACCCTGGCTTCCATAAACTTTTTCATGAGATCATCATATTTAGCCTGTGTATTGTTTCTTTCGACCAACAGCTTCTTATATCCCTCTTCCACTCTTGGAGACATTTCCAGTCTCTTGCGGTAATCATCTTTTTTCTTAGAAAGATCCTCAATCTGACGTTGGGTCGATTTGATTTCCGACTCGACTCCTGCCTGTTCTGCGGCTAGAGCTATGTAGGCAGGATTGTCCGGCTTTTCCGCTACTGCCTTTTGAATTTCGGCAGATCCCAGTCTTTTTTCGAGTTCGGCTATCTCCGCTTTCGTTTTAATCACATCCGGATATTCGTCAGAAAA
>JBEKUA010000166.1:0-3729 GCA_049515495.1 Smithella sp.
TTTAGAAGTATTCATAAACCAAAAAATATTATCAGGGGAGATTATGGCGCGCAAGAGATGATTTCCATTATTGCGGGGAAAAAAGTTTGCGCTTTTTGTGGAATAGCTAACCCTGATTCGTTTAAAAAGGCTTTATTGGCTGCGGGAGCGCGGGTTTTATCATTTGATATTTTCCCGGATCACCACCGCTACAGTAAAAGCGAATTGGGAAAAATCGAGGCCAGATTTATTGATTGCAGCGCTGATTTTCTTATTTCAACTCAAAAAGACGGTGTGCGTCTACAGAACTTCCCAGAATTTTTAAAAATAATTTACATGTTGAGTATCGGGTTGGAGATTATTCCCTCCTCTGAACCATTCAAAAAATTTATATTGGCACGGCTAGCGGCGGTAAAAAATAAACGGACTACAAGGATTCCGGTGTGAAAGAAAGATTAATAATGAATTCATTAAGACATATTCCTGTGAGCTTGAGGAGGAGTTTTGCTGTTTATATAACCAAGCTATTTTTCCGTCTTTCTCTAAAGCACCGGCTTATCGCTATTCATAATTTGACACGCGCCTTTCCCGATAAGTCTCAAAAAGAAATTGTCAGGCTGGCGAAAAAGTCATATGCAAGCGCTGCTATTGTTGTAGCCGATTTTTTTGACATCCCCCATTTAAACAAGGATAATTTACATCAATGGGTCAGTATTGAGGGTCTGGACAACTATAAGGATGCTGATAAGGAAGGGAAAGGTGTACTGCTTTTTGGCGCTCATTTTGGCAATTGGGAAATAGGGAATGCGGCTTTGGCAATAATGACGCATCCCTTTAATTTTGTTTACCGCATTTTTGACAGCCCTCTTTTAGAAAGGGCCATTACCGGTGTTCGCGCTTCTTACGGTAATATTTCACTTTCGAAAGATAATGCCATGCGGCCGATGATTCGCCTATTGAAAAAAGGTTCCACGATTAATCTCCTCATTGATCAAAACGTTGCATGGTATGATGGCGTGTTTATTGATTTTTTTGGACGGGACGCTTGTACAACATCAGGTCTGGCTTTATTGGCTTTGTATACAAAAGCTCCAGTACTGCCTGCATTTACCCGCCGTCTGCCCGATGGCAGATATTTACTGGAAATTGGCAGGAAGGTTGATATTGTCAGCTGCGGGAATCGTGATGCTGATGTGCTGATCAATACGCAGAATTTTACTAAAATTATTGAAGATCATATTCGTAAATATCCGGAACAATGGTTTTGGGTGCATCAACGCTGGAAAACAAAATTATCTCAGGCAAAACAAAAAGGATAATAAATTGAATTCTAACAAAATCAAAAAATTGCCGCGGGAAGGTATAGATAAAATTCTAATTCGCGGCACTAACTGGATTGGCGATGCTATCTTAACGTTGCCGGCGGTGGCATCTATTCGCGCCACTTATCCGGAGGCTCATATTGCCATGCTGGTAAAACCTTGGGTGGCCGATATTTACAAGCTTTTTTCTGACCTTAATGAAATAATCATCTATGAAAATAAATTTGATAATCCAGCTGGGGTATTTAGGCTTGCCCAAACGCTCAAAGAGAAAAAATTTGATGCGGCAATCCTTTTACAGAATGCCATAGAGGCCGCGATCATCGCCCTTTCGGCAGGGATTCCCATACGTGCCGGTTACGACTCTGATGCCCGCGGCCTTTTGCTGACACATCGTGTGCGGCGCACAGAAGAAATAAAAAAGATTCATCAGATTGATTATTATATGGAAATGGTCAAGGCTCTGGGTTGTGTTCCCGTTGATCGCGAAATGTACCTGGAAACAAAAATAAACATTCTGGAAGCCCGGAATATTTTGCGAAAATTTATACCAGAAACAAAGAAAATTATAATCGGCATCGCTCCGGGAGCCACTTATGGCCCTGCTAAAAAATGGTTTCCAGATAGATTTGCCGCAACTGCGGATTGGCTTGATGAAAAATTCTCTGCACAGGTAATTATCATGGGAGGAAAGGCCGATGAAGAAACAGCGCAGGAAATCCAAAAACTGGCGCGTGCGAAATTAATTAGTCTTGCCGGCAAAACAACTCTGCTGGAAGCAATTTATTTGATTTCCCAATGCCGTTTGTTTATCAGCAATGATTCAGGTTTAATGCATATAGCTGGCGCGTTGAATATTCCGACTATTGCTATTTTTGGTTCAACTAACCCTGTCACCACCGCGCCCGTCGGAAACAGATCTGTCATAGTTCGTCAGGAAGTATCCTGCAGCCCTTGCCTGAAAAAAACATGCCCGACAGATTTTCGTTGCATGAGGATGATTTCTGTGGAAGATGTTTCACGGGTTGCTGAGAATTTATTTCAAAATAATTCAGGATAGTAATCAATGAAGAAAAATACGGCTGTTTTTCTGGACAGAGACGGAACAATTAATGAGGAAGTCGGTTATCTGGATAATTTAGATAAATTCAAGATAATCCCCTGCGCTTATGAAGCGATCAGATTGATTAATGGAAGCGGAATGAAAGCAGTGGTCATTTCCAATCAAGCCGGTGTGGCCAGAGGATTATTTACAGAAGACTTTGTAAAAATAATCAATGAGCATCTTCAAGCCGCTTTGTGTCAAAATGGGGCTCACATAGATAATTTTTATTACTGTCCTCATCATCCCACTGAAGGGACCGAGCCTTATCGGCAAGTCTGCAACTGCCGTAAACCGGCTCCGGGCATGTTGCTTCAGGCTGCTCAGGATTTAAATATCGATTTAACAAAATCTTATCTGGTGGGAGATAGATTTAACGACATGGAAGCGGCAAAAAGTGTGGGAGCCAAAGGGATTTTAGTAAAAACCGGATTCGGTCAAGGCTTATTACAGGATGATGGTCCTGATAAAGCAACGCCTCAGAATAAACCAGATTTCATTGTTGCGGATATTCTGGGAGCTGTAAAATGGATACTATCCCAAGTCGCATCCTTTGACTAGCTTTGTTGGTTGCGTCGTCGGCTTCCTCAACGTATGAGGAATACGCCTGCAGGACATCATTCTTGCCGCCTCATTACCCGTTTCCTACAACTTGGAATTGAAGGATAAAAAGTGAATATACTCATTATAAAACTCAGCGCGATAGGCGATGTTATTCATACTCTGCCATCTCTTGGTGCATTGCGCCAGCTTTATCCAGACGCGCACATAACCTGGGTTGTGGAAGAAGCCGCGGCCGATTTAATTAAAAATCATCCTTATCTTGATGCTGTTTTAGTTTCACAACGCAAAAGCTGGAGCAAAGAATTCTGTCGCGGCCGATTCAGACAACCACTGGAACAAATACGTTCTTTTATAAAGGCTTTGCGGCAGCGTCATTATGATCTGGTGATTGATTTTCATGGTCTGTTTAAAAGTTCAATTATTGTGTTTCTCAGCCGGGGGAAAAGAAAACTAGGTTATAATTCAATGCAGGAATTAAGCGGTTTGTTTCTTAATGAAAAAATTACCGAAGATATGAACAAACACGCGATTGATCGCTATCTGGATCTCCCGCGTTATCTGGGAGCCAAAATAAATAGAACGCAGTTTGTTCTGCCCCCTAATAATGAAGCTTTAGTAAAGGTGCAAAATCTGTTGCGTAAATATAATCTTGAGGATAAAAAATTTATTGCCATTAACTCCGTAGCTCTATGGGAAACAAAACTTTGGAGTAATGAAAAGTTTGCTTACTTAGCTGATTTAATTAATGATAAGCTACAGATA
>JBEKUA010000167.1:0-3724 GCA_049515495.1 Smithella sp.
GACGCGTCCTTTGTAAATTAGCAGAGATTGTAATAAAATCTAAATAATAATGTTAATTTCCGCTCAGCATAAAATAAATATTCCCATCCGGAAAATATTAGTTATTCAATTAGGCGATATCGGTGATGTTGTCTGGGCTATTCCTGCGTTTTGGGCACTGAGGGCTGCTTTCCCGCAAGCCGGTCTGTCGGTGCTGGTTAGAAATAACAACGGAGAATTTCTCCGGGACGATTCTCACATAGATAAAATATTTACAGTTCACGGGGAAAGTCTGTTGGGTGGACTTCAGTTATTAAGAAATCTGCGCCGCGAAAAATTTGATCTGCTCTTTGACCTT
Organism: Smithella sp.; assembly: GCA_049515495.1. GTDB lineage: Bacteria > Desulfobacterota > Syntrophia > Syntrophales > Smithellaceae > Smithella. Next base: position 338 of record JBEKUA010000167.1, read on the forward strand.
CGCGCTGATGATCGCGGGGCTTTTATTTCTTTCTTCAGCGGAGCGAAAATAAGAGCGGCGCAGTATTATTCCAGTTTGTCCTGGCGCAACAGAGCTTTTACCCACCTTGTTGATTCGCCTTCGTCAAAGGAAAGAATATTGGGAGCGGCGGAGCAATCCCTTAAAATTATTCGCGGATTCGGCATAGAAGAAAAGACCTCAACTCCACAAATATTTGTTGCCCAAAATTTGAGAAATAAAATGTCAAAATTGTTATCCGAAGAAAAAGTTGAGGCAAAAAACGGATGGGTCAGCTTCAATCCTTTTTCGCGCTGGGTTTATAAAGAATGGGATATTGATAAATGGAGACAGCTTGCGTTATTTATCTGGGAAACATATGGAATGCCCGTGATCATCACCGGTTCGGCATCGGAAAGAAAACGGGCCGATGATCTGGCCGCTAAAAGTCAGTCTCCAATATATAATCTGGCTGGAAAAACCACACTTCGGGAGATGGCGGCTCTTATGCAAATGAGCAGTCTGCATATTGGAGTAGATAGTTCAGCGCCGCATATTGCTGCGGCAGTAGGCACTCCAACAATAACAATTTACGGCCCTTCTGATTGGCGCGAATGGGCGCCAACAGGTGATAAAAACAGGGTTATTCTGCCGGATATGGATTGTGTGCCCTGTCGTAAAAAGGGTTGCGATGGAAACGGCCGAAGCGTTTGTCTTGATAATTTGTCTGTTGTTAAAGTACAACATGCTGTAGAAATAATGTTAAGTAATTGGGTGCCCGGTAAGATTTAAATTTTATTGTAACCTGAAGAGTGAATCGATGAAGAAAAGCTATATAAATCGGTAATTCGAATAATTATGGGCAGCGTGAAATGAGTAGACCTGAAAATAAAACAATAAATGAAGTACCGGCAATAGTAAAATATTTTAATATGTGGTTTTTGTTGGGATGGTACGATATTAAGCAGCGATATCGTCGGTCGCTTATCGGACCTTTTTGGATAACCTTAAGCACCGGAGTTATGGTAAGCGCTATCGGTTTTATGTTTTCAAATATTTTTAAATCATCGATTCAAGAATTTCTGCCTTATTTTGCGACAGGGCAGATTGTATGGCTCTTTATTTCGACGCAGATAAACGAATCCTGCATAACATTTATTGAGTATAAATCAATAATCAAACAGATGTCCGTTCCCCTGTCTGTGCATATCATGCGCAAGTTGTGGAATAATCTAATTCTTTTCGGACATAATTTTCTTATCATAATTATCGTTCTGCTTATATTTAATAAGATTTCCTGGACGATTTTATTGGCAATTCCCGCTTTTTTTCTTATTTTAATTCTACTTTTTTTGATATCCATTATGCTCGGTATTGTCTGCACCAGATTCAGGGATATAACGCAGATTGTCGCTGTTTTTATGCAACTGATTTTTTTCTTTACACCGATTTTGTGGATGAAGAAAGTGTTGACTGGCAGGCATTCATGGGTTTCTGATTTCAACCCTTTTTATCACATTATTGAAATTGTTCGCGGGCCGTTACTTGGAGTTGCTCCTTCGTGGATTCTCTGGGTCTATATGCTGACATATATTGGCATAGCGGCTGTTATGGCTATTTTTTTTCTGAAAAAGTTCGGGCATCGCGTGTCGTACTGGTTATAGGTGAAATTATGTCTGGGATAACAGCTGCAAACCTGATAATAGATTATCCTATATTCGATTCTTCGAGCCGTTCATTAAAAAAAACGATTATAAGAGCAGCAACCGGCGGCCGCATAGCAAATGATTCGCGCGGTATCAGCGTGCGCGCTATTGACGGCATTTCATTCTCAATCGAACATGGTGAAAGAGTGGGCCTAATGGGGAGTAACGGGGCTGGCAAATCCACACTGCTTCGTGCACTTGCGGGAGTATATGCTCCGACATATGGCAGTTTGCTGGTCAATGGGTCTGTTGCTTCACTGCTCGATCTGTCATTGGGCATGGATGGGGAATTTACCGGTTATGAGAACATCTATATACGTTGTGTTCTCATGGGAATTCCACGGTCAGTGATAAAAAAACATGTTGATGAGATCATCGAGTTTTCAGAACTGGGCGACTATATAAAAATGCCTATGCGCACCTATTCGTCGGGAATGCACCTGCGATTATCTTTTTCCGTTTGCACCGCATTTCCCGCTGATATTGTTCTTATGGACGAATGGCTTGCTGTTGGAGACGCTGATTTCAGCAAAAAAGCGGAAAACAGGCTTATGGAGTTTATCAAGAAGTCTTCAATATTAGTTTTGGCTTCGCACTCCTCGGAACAAGTAAACAAGATATGTAATCGGGTTATTATCATGGAACATGGCGGTATATCGAAGGATGGGTAAACTTAATTCATTCATATTAATTTTATATATTCCCTTTGCTGTATTTTTTGGTTTTTATAAGAGATTTTAAGTTTGCGAGACAGATATTTCTTATTCCGGGCGTACCTATGAGTAAGGTAGGAAAGTTGGCTGGAGAGACGCAGTATTGGTCATCATCCACATCATCCGTTTCCACTTTATGGATTAGTTCGGATATTTCTTGATGGCACAAACATAAAGGGATGATCCGTTGCCACAATAAGTTTTTCGGTGTAAGTATTCGGCAGTGTTATTATGGATAATTGAAGCCGTTGTCTGGTTAAGGTTCACGATTATAACTTTTTATTATGGCGTAAGACATTTAAAACAATGGATGAAACATGGTGTCGTGTATAGGACGCGTCGGCGTTATCGGCGCGACGAGTATAGTTGGCGAATATTTATTGCCCTTATTAGTTGAAGGGGGCTGGGATGTCGTGGCGTTTTCACGCCAAAAACGAAACATCAAATCATTGGAAAATTGTCCCGTAACCTGGCAATTGTTTGCCGAATCCAAATCAACCGGGATCAGTGATATCCATAAAAACGAAAAACAAATAACCTGTTGGATTATTCTGGCACCCATTGGAGTTTTACCTGAATGCTTTCCCACGCTTTTGGCTTACGGCGCCAAACATATCGTGGCTGTTTCATCAACAAACAGATTTACAAAGAGAGAGTCTTCTGATTCGGCGGAAAAAAAGCTGGCAGATGCTCTGGCTGAAAATGAAGAGTTTTTAGCCGCCTGTGCAAAAAAAGAGAAATTGACTTTTACAATACTAAGGCCGACGCTGATCTACGGTCTGGGACAGGATAAGAATATCAGTGTAATTGCCGCTTTTATCCGGCGCTTTGCTTTTTTCTGTGTTTTCGGCGCCGCACGCGGACTTCGGCAGCCTGTGCATGCGCAGGATGTGGCATTGTGCTGCGTGGCTGCGCTTTGCGCAAAGGCTGCGGTTAATCAAAGCTATAATATATCCGGCGGGGAAATAATA
>JBEKUA010000168.1:0-3707 GCA_049515495.1 Smithella sp.
AGTGCGAAAGTTAAGTCTTCGGCGCCGACAGTGTCTTTATCGACAAGGACAACTCTTTTGGCATGATTGAGGTCTTTGATCGGTTCATCTCTTCCACTGCCGGGTTTAATTAAATAGTCCTCTGCATTCATTATTCGACTCCTTATTTACGGCTCTGTCGCACCCGGCGCGTACGCGGCTCTGCCAACCTGATGCTTACAAGCGCGGCGCTGTTTTATCGTTTCCGATCCAGCTACCCGTTGGCCTTTTTTAAAATAACCGCCCTGCTAAAAAATACTTTCGGCCTTTCAACAGGCGTGAAACCGGCGCTTTGGGCTGTTTTAACAGTTTCTTCAAACGATTTTTTAGAGACATGGAATGCCGGCTCTACAACAAGAACTTGCCCGTTTAGCCTGACAATAGTTTCCAACTCATTAAAAAACGCTTTTTGATCGGGGACTTCGTGAACCATGTAGAAGGCGAGGATGAAATCAACTTTCCCAGAAACGCCTATTGTGTTCTTTTGGCACTGATGCAGCGTTAAACGTTCTTCAAGTTCGGTTCCATGAAATTTGCTTCTCGTTTTCTCAAGCATTCCTTCCTGTAAATCAGAAGCAATAACCCGCCCGGATTTGCCGACCATTTGCGCGATATCCATCGTGAAAAAACCGGGACCGCAACCCAGATCCAGCACTGTCATTCCCTCTTTAATATAGGGCCTAAGTATTTTCCGGGGATTCTGCAACCATCTTCGGAATCTGCTATCAAGCCTGCCTGCTCTTTCAACCGGGCAAACACGGTACTTTCTATAGGTCATTATATCTTTTCTTTCCTTTCAATGACTAACGCCGCAAATCACCCAAATGCCGCCTTGGGGGGTGCTTTGCCGCATGACATCTTTATATGACAGATTCGTTCGCTACTCAACTTCAAAATTTTCTGATTTAAAATTGCTGTAATATCTGCCGTTTTGAGCGGTGAACCTGAGCACACAGTAATCAGGATCGGTTACGCCCTTTGGATAATACATTTCATCGCCAGCCTTCCAGATCATTTTTTTCGATGCGCTATCCTTGAGGACTTCCATGACGCCCCTGAGCATAACGCCCTTGAAGAATCGCTTATCAAAGAAATATACGCAGGCTTTCGGGTTATCGATGTATTGTTTTACTCTCATTGACGATGTATTGGTCGTGAAGAAGATATGCTTTATGCCTTCCCTTTTCCTCGGCGGAAGCATTGCCTTGGTATTGGGAAAACCGTCTTCATCAACGGACCCGATAATCGAAACACCTGCTTTATCGATCAGATTGCCGATTGTTTTACCCGTGTCTCTCATGGTCTTTATTCTCCTTTACATAACAAAATAATAATGCAGCCGATATCCCGGAGTGTCGAATGATATTCCCTGCTATTGCGATACCGTTTCCATGCCGGGGACACTACTTGCGGGCCTGTGTTTTGATTTGCAGCGCGGAGAAGAAATTAACCACGGCGATAACCGCGCCCATCAGAAAGACATATTGATAGCCCCATTTAATCCAGATAAAACCGCCCAGCACCGCGATACTGACAGAAAAGACATGATCAATGCTCACGCCCATTGTCAGCGTCTGCGAGACATCTTCCGGCGCTACGGCTATTTTTTGCAGGTAAGTCGCCCGCGCCATACTCACCGCCATAAGCATCTGATCCAGAATATAGCAGGAAAAGACAATAAACATGGCTGTGGTTTCCGCAAAATAATTTTTGGCAAAACCGTAACCCAGGCAAACAAAAACCAGTAATACAGCCTCGGACGCGAGAATGATTCTCTCGCCTAATTTGTCAATAGCCTTCCCTAAAACGGGTATGAAAAATATGCCGATGGCTCCGCCGATTGTCAGAAGTGTCGCCAATACCTGCGTCTTTTGTCCAAAGACGGTCACCAGCACCCAGGGAGCAAAGGTAAGGAATAACTGTTTGCGTGTTCCGTACAAAACGGTCAGCCAGTAGTAAAGTTTGTATTCCCGGCGGAATTGAAACTTCATTTTTATCGTAACGGGCTCGTCCTTTTTCATCATGAATAGTAAAGCCGCAACCGCCATAAATCCCAGGAAAGCCGCAAGATACGACATCCTGAAATTCAGATTGAAGAATTTGAATCCGATTAAGATGAAAAAGCTGCCGATAATCGCGGCAACATTGCCCACGGCGCTGAACTGCCCCAGCCGTTTGCCGGTCTGCCCGTGAGCGGCCAGATCCATGCCGATGCTCTGATAAAAAGGCAAAAACAAATGCTGTCCGGTGCTAAAGATAAAAAGCCAGATAAGCATGACCGAATATCCGGGCGAATAAAATCCGATAAAAAGTATCCCTATGGCGCACAGGATATTGGCCACGGCGGCCTGCCTTCTGGAACACATAAAAAATAAAATCGCGGATACGAAGACTGTCAAAAGACCCGGTAGTTCGCGGGGAATTTCCAGAATTCCACGCTGAAAATTATTAATCAGGAAAGTTTCATTCAGAAAATTATTAAAAGTTGAACCCACAATGCTCTGAGCGAATCCGAAAACAAATGTGGCCGCTAAAAACAGTTGGAAGTCCCGCGGTAATTTTAAGAGTTTATTTTTAGTTCGTTTAAGAATTGGTTTAGCCTTATTTTGTTATTCCGAACGGAGAATTGTTCAGTATGTTCCGGATACCGGCCTGCGCCTTGTGACAATGCTGATAATCCTTTGTTTATTTGTAATCCTTGACACATTTTCCTTATTTCCATATATGTTTTTATAGAAAAAAAATAAAGGACAAATTCCTATGGACAAACCACGCATTCTATTTATGGGTACGCCCGCTTTTGCCCTTCCCGCGCTTAGGCTGTTGCATGAGCAAAAATATCCGGTAATCGGCGTTGTTTCTCAGCCTGACCGCCCTCAGGGAAGAGGTTTAAAAGAAGTGGCTCCGCCGGTCAAAACGCTGGCGCAGGAATTAGACCTGCCTGTTTTTCAACCCGAAAAAGTCAAAGACCCTTTTTTTATGGATATTTTTCATATACTTAATCCGGATATGGTCGTGGTGGCGGCTTTCGGGCAGATTCTGCCCAAAGATATTATTGAATATCCGCCGCTGAAATGTTTGAATATACATCCGTCGCTCCTGCCGAAATACCGCGGCGCGGCGCCTCTTAACTGGCAGATTATCCGCGGGGAAACAAAAACCGGCGTCACCATCATGCTGATGGATGAGGGAATGGATGAAGGCGATATCCTTATGCAGGAAGAAACTCCGCTCGCCGCAAATGAAACATACGGCGATTTGCATGACCGCCTTGCCCAACTCGGCGCGGAATTGCTTATAAAAACCATAGGACAGGTAATTAACAAAACCGTAAAGCGGCAACCTCAGGATGCATCCGCAATGACACTCGCGCCGCGCCTGAAAAAAGAAACCGGAAAGATCGACTGGCACAATAGCGCCTCCGTTATTGTAAATCTTATCCGCGGGCTTAGCCCGACGCCCGCGGCTTACACGCTATTGAATGGCCAGGTCCTAAAAATATTTACTGCCGAGGCCGGTGAAAGCAAAATGCCGGGCAAAATAACAGATACGACCGGCACAATCGGCATGGACACGGCGGGAGGAATAACGGTTGCCGCGTCTGACGGCTATGTAATTTTAAAAGATGTGCAGCTTGCCGGTAAAAAAAAGATGTCAGCGAAAGATTTTCTGCGCGGCTGTCGCCTGAA
>JBEKUA010000169.1:0-3689 GCA_049515495.1 Smithella sp.
AATATCGTCAAGTTGCGTCCTTGCGTGTTATGAGAAATCTGATAGTTCTGGCAATAGACGCAACCCAGATTGCAGGATGAAAGAAAAATTGTTCCGGCTCCTTGTGTCCCCGACAAAGGAGGCTCTTCACCATGATGGGATAATGCACAGTTCATGACTATATCGGCAGGCAAACGACAATAGCCCAGTTCGCCTTTTGTCCGGTCAACCCCGCAGGCGCGCGGACAGAGTGTGCAGGATCTATAAATGTCCAACAGTTCCTGAATAATCATTTGAACCACATTTAAGGCGTTAGGTTAAAAATGGTAACGGTTTAAAATTGTTCCCTATAACTTTTCAACTACATCCCTGATCTTTCCGCTTTCTATCAGTTCTAAAAAATCTTCGCCCAGAGGCGCGGATAATTCCACAGCCTCACGCCAGTTCTTAATCCTTGTTTCCTGATCATTAATAAAAGTAACAAGATCTGTGCGGTCGGGCACTTTCCCGCCGGGAAGATTTTCGATAAAGCTTTGTGAAGGAAAAACCATTAAAACATTATTTAAAGTATTAGCTTCCGGTAAGCGGCGTTTTATTTTTTTATCCAGCCAGCCGGGGATTATTCTTTCCTGATGATGAAAGAAAAGCACTATTTCATTTTCTCTGGCTGCAAACTGGTGCGAGAGGTGGTAATCAATAAGGCCGCCATCGCGATAGACTCCGCGAGGAGCGCCATAAATATCTTGCACACCGTCAATGACAAGAGGAATGGCGCCTGAAGCCAGCACGGCATATTTGAAATTAACCTCATTCATCTGTATGTAATTTCCGTGGAATTGCGATTTAAGACAAAATGCAGGCGGTTTTGAAGCATTATAAAAAACAACTCTATCCGCGAAACGATAAATATTATCTCTGTTGAAATAGTTAAATACGAAACATGTTGCCAATCCCAGTTTTTGTAACCAGATGTTTCTAGAAGCGACAAGACCGCGTGCCCGGGCGGTAATTACGGCTAAACGGTATTTTTTGTTAGCCAGAGCAAAAGACAGTGCGTCATCTTCCAGATATTCATTGATAATGCCGGTAATTTTCTCCAGCACTGTTGCCGGAGTATCACTTTTTGTGTATCTTACGTTTATATATGCATCTAAAAGTTTATTATAAGATTCGATAGCTTCAGGTTGCAGCCAGGCGGCAAAACGAAAAGCGCCCGCAGAAGAACCAATCAAATGAACGGCGCCTAAACAGCCTAAAAAACCTCCTTTCAGGAGAGTCAAATCAAATCCACTGGCAATAAGCCACCTTGGTCCTACTGCCGGTCCGAAGTAAGTTGACACAGAATCGAAGTTAAATCCGCCGTCTTTAATTATTGGGTAAATTTTACTGCCGGCTTTAATTCGTATTCTGCTCATAATATTTTATGCTTGGGCAAAGGTCTTGACACGTAAACTTTTGTTTTGTAGATTGACATTGGTAATTCTTATTGCTAAAAGCTGAAAACAATAAAATTCTTCATATCATACTTCTTTAAACGGGGCAGTTTTTTGCAATAATTTTAGAGAAAATGCAAGTAAATTTATTTTTAAGGATTACATTGTGGATATAAAAAATTCTATACAACAAATTGCCCGGGACGCGTCGATGGCGGCGCGAAAACTTTCCCGCGTAACGGAGACGGAAAAAAATAAAGCCCTTTTGCAAATGGCGGATGAACTGGAACGAAATTGTAAATTTCTTCTGGGAGAAAATTCCAAAGATGTGGTCAACGCTAAGGAATCAGGTATCTCCCGCGCCATGCTGGAACGTCTCACGTTAAAGCAAGCCACCATTGAACAGATGGCCAAAGGTTTAAGGGAAGTAGCCGCACTGCCTGATCCCGTCGGCAAAGTAATTTCCATGTGGCGCAGACCCAATGGGCTTTTGGTTGGCCGGATGCGCATTCCGTTGGGAGTTATCGGCATTATTTACGAATCACGTCCCAATGTTACTGTTGATGCCGCCGCTCTTTGTCTCAAATCGGGGAATGCAGTAATTTTACGGGGCGGCTCTGAATCAATCAGATCAAATCTGGCGATTGCTTCCATACTGCAGAAAGTATTGCGGGAAACATCAATACCCGCAAACGCGATTCAGGTAATTCCGATGACAGATCGCGAAGCTGTTTCGGAAATGCTGCAATTGGATGAATACATTGATTTGATCATTCCCCGCGGTGGAGAAGATCTGATACGTGCCGTAGTCGCCCAATCCAAAATACCTGTAATCAAACACTACAAGGGAGTATGCCATGTTTTTGTTGACGCCGGGGCGGATATTGATATGGCTGTTAATATTTGTTTAAACGCCAAAACTCAACGTCCGGGTGTGTGTAATGCAATGGAAACAATGCTTGTACATCAGGATATCGCCGGTAAATTTTTGCCGTTGGTGGCGAATAAATTAAAAAAAGCCGGTGTCGTGATAAGGGGATGCGCCAAAACGATATCAATCCTGAAAAATATTGAAAAAGCCGATGAAAATGATTGGTACGCAGAATATCTTGATTTGATTCTGGCTGTAAAGATTGTGGAGAATATGGATGAAGCTATCGCTCATATTGAGAAATACGGTTCTTTACATACAGAATCAATAGTCACCAATGATTATGCCAATTCTCAACGCTTTTTGAACGAGGTCAATTCTTCGACCGTACTGATCAATGCTTCAACCCGTTTCAGCGATGGTTTCGAACTGGGACTGGGAGCGGAAATTGGTATCTCCACGACAAAGCTTCACGCTTTCGGTCCCATGGGTCTGGAAGAATTAACTACAACAAAATTTATAATTTACGGTAACGGGCAGGTAAGATCATGAAATGGGGTATTTTAGGGGGAACGTTTGATCCGATTCATTTCGGACACTTGCGCGGCGCGGAAGATATGCTGGAGATTTTCAATCTAAACCGCATTATTTTTGTTCCTTCGTCACGGCCGCCGCATAAACTGGAAGCCCGAATTACGTCCTTTAATCATCGTGAACAAATGATTCGTCTGGCAATTGAAGATAATGTTAATTTTTCCTTTTCCGATGTGGAGAATTTACGCGCCGGCAAATCTTATTCCGTGGAAACGGTTGAATACATTCTTAATAAGTACATGGAAGATCTGGAATTATATTTCATTGTCGGGCAGGACGCTTTTCAGGCTATAACAACATGGAAAGACTGGGAGAGACTTCTGCTGTTATGCAATTTTGCCGTAATGACCCGTCCCGGCTATGACGACATGAAGCTGGACGCAATTTTGCCGAAAGAATTTGCCGCAAAATTTACTTACGATAAAAAAAATGACGGATTTACGGGACCAACCGGACATACAATTTATTTCCGTCATACAAGTTTTCTGGATATTTCATCATCTCATATGAAAGAAATGATAAAAGCAGGTAAGTCCATAAGATATCTTACACCGGATAAAGTCCGCCAGTATATCGCGAAAAATTCTTTATACAAAAAATAATAGGAAAATATTTTAATAAACACTCAAACAAATTAACAATTTTTAAGGAGAAATATATGACTTATAAATTTATTGAACTCGATATTAAAGATTATATCGCCACAGTAATCATGGCCAGAGAAAAAAGCTTAAACGCTTTGAGTCTAGAATTTGCCTCGGAGATTGCCGGTGTTTTTAAAACGCTGGGCGCTATGGATGAGGTAAGGGCTA
>JBEKUA010000170.1:0-3660 GCA_049515495.1 Smithella sp.
CTGGTGAATCTCGGTTACAATGTTGGCGGTTCAGACGTTCAGCCGTCGGAAACAACGGCGCGATTGCAGAAAATTGGCGCAAGAGTAATTATAGGACACGCGGCGGAAAACATCGGTAATGCCGATGTTGTTGTTACTTCTACAGCAGTGAAAACAAACAATCCGGAAGTAATAGAAGCGCACCGGAAAAATATTCCGGTAATTCCGAGGGCGGAAATGCTTGCGGAACTTCTCAAAATGAAATTTTCAGTTGCCGTTTCCGGCAGTCACGGCAAAACAACGACCACTTCAATGATTTCCACGATCCTTGCCGAGGGCGATTTAGACCCGACAATGGTCATCGGAGGGAAACTTGCAAGTATCGGCAGTAATGCCCGATTAGGCGATGGCGAAATTATTGTCGCGGAAGCTGATGAAAGTGACGGCTCATTCCTGAAATTATCGCCTACCATTGCCGTCATTACAAACATCGACCGCGAACATCTGGATTATTATCCGGGCATTGCTGAAATCAAGGAAGCGTTTCTTACGTTTGCCAATATAGTTCCTTTTTACGGTTGCACGGTTATTTGCACCGATAACATTCATGTGCGGGAAATTCTTCCTATGATTAAACGAAAAATGATTACTTATGGAATGGAGTTTCCCGCGGATTACAGCGCTGTAGATATCAAATTTCTGAAAACAAAAACCAGTTACACTCTGGTTTACAAAAAGAAGAAATTGGGCGCCGTTGAATTAATTGTGCCAGGGCTTTTCAATGTTTATAATTCTTTAGCGGCAATAGCGGTAGCGCGTGAGTTGAATCTGGATTTTGCAACAATAAGGGAGGGTTTAAAAAGCTTTTCCGGAGTGCAACGCCGTCTGGAAATCAAGGGAAGAGTGGGTGATATCACCGTCGTTGATGATTACGGTCATCATCCGACGGAAATAAAAGAAACACTGAAGGCCATGCGGCAAATATGGAAAGACAGATTGATCGTGGTTTTTCAGCCGCACAGATTCACGCGGACAAAGGCGCTCTTCCACGAATTCACTGAAGCCTTTGGCAATGTCGATATCTTAATCTTAAATGACATATATCCGGCCAGTGAGGAGCCTATTGCCGGAATTAATTCCTCCGTGCTTTGCAAAGCTATCAGAAAAATGGGTCAAACACATGTGGAATATATACCCGGTGCGGAAGAAACCATAAAGTATCTGTTAAAGACGGTAAAAGCAAAAGATACTGTAGCTACGATAGGGGCGGGAAGCATTTATAAAATCGGTGAAGCTTTTATAAAACAACTGGTGGCAAGGGAAACAAAAAAGTGATGACCCGTAAAAATGAAATTAAAGAAGTTCTGCGCAGTATAATCAAGGGAAAGATATTGTGTGATGAACCGATGTCGCTTCATACATCACTTGCCGTTGGAGGCAATGCGGACGCCCTCGTATATATTGAAAATGAAGATCAACTGGCGCTGGTTGTAGGAAGACTCAAAGAAAAGGAAATAAATATTTTTATAGCGGGAAATCTGACGAATGTCATTGTGCGGGACGGTGGATACCGGGGAGCCATATTGTTGATGACAGGAAGCAAAGGAGTCAGTTGCGACTATACGCCGCAAAACGGTTATTTAATTTCCGCTCAGGCAGGCGCGGCGCTGGCAAAAGTTGTCAGCCGTTCGGTTGAGGAAGAACTGACCGGGCTTGAATTCTGCGCCGGTATTCCAGGCAGTATTGGCGGCGCCGTATGGATGAACGCGGGAGCATACGGAAAAGAAATGAAAGATGTTATAAACGAGGTATCTTTACTGGATGCCGATGGAGAGAAAAAAACAATGAAAAGGGAGGAAATATCTTTCGGTTATCGTACGACATCTTTCCCTGTTGGCACAATAATACTGGGCGCTCAATTCAAACTGGAAAAAGGTGAGCGTTCAAAAATCAAAGAAAAAATAAATGAAATGTTGCAGTTGCGCCAGGCCAAACATCCTTTGGAATTTCCCAGCGCCGGATCCATTTTTAAGAATTTGCCCGGGCAGCCAGCAGGTCATCTTATTGAAGCTATGGGAATCAAAGGGATGACCGCCGGAGGCGCTCAAATATCATCTAAACACGCCAATTTTATTGTTAACAGCGGCAATGCCACTGCTTCAGATATTCTAAGGCTGATTGAGTTCATTCAATCCATGGCCAAAAAAGAAAAAGGCGTGAATCTGGAGACAGAAGTAGTGATTATCGGAGAAGATTAATGCTAAGAAGATCAGGACTTAAAACAAAGAAAAACAGGATACGCCGGCGATTTAGCAATATATCAGAAGATTTTTTCACCGCAACGGGATTACTGCTCGTCGCAGTGTTTCTGAGTTCTTTGTTTATTTACGCTTATAACTTTCTTATAAGCAGGCCGTATTTTCAAATCAAAGAAATATCGGTGCGCGGGTTAAGAGAATTAACGGAAAAAGATGTTCTGGCAACGGCAGGGATAAAGCCTGCGCAAAATCTGCTGGCTATCAATACAGACGCGGTTATACGCCGGGTTTCCGCAAACCAATGGGTGGAGAGTATTTACGTTGGCAGAGAACTGCCTAATAAGCTGGTTCTCGAAGTGAAAGAAAGAACTCCATTGGCTTTGGTTAAACAGGACAATGATTTTTGTCTTATGGATGCCGAAGGATTCATGTTTAAGAAACTTGGTAAAAGCGATGAGGTTGATCTTCCCATAATTACAGGGGTTAACGAGAAAGAAGAAATTAAATCACAACTGCTTCTTGGCACTCTTAATTTATTGAAGACCGTGTCCAAATCCGGTCAATATGCTTATCTGGGCACAGTTTCCGAGGTTCATGTCGATAATGTATTCGGGCTTTCTTTGATTTCCAGTACAGGTCTTTACTTGAAACTTGGCACGGCCAATTTTGAAAACAAGCTGAAGCAATTAAAATTGGTTTTGGCTGATCTGGAAAACAGAGGCATGAAAAACGGTTATTTATGTATCGATTTATCAGATGACGCAAAGGTTACGGTACAACGCAAAAATGTTCCTGATCGGAAGGAACCGGGCAGTAAAGGTAAACAATATTTAATATAAAAATTTATCGATTTGTAAAATTAAAGAAGAGGTGAAGAAGCTGATGGGGAAAAGAAGCAATGTGTTGATCGGGCTTGATATAGGAACGACAAAAACCACGGCTATTGTTGGTGAGGTTACCGAAGCCGGAATTAATATAATCGGCATTGGAACATCTCAAAACAGAGAAATGAGAAAAGGTACTGTTGTTAATATTGACAGCATGGTGGAATCCATAAAAACGGCTGTGGAAGAAGCTGAACACATGTCCGGATGCCGCATTAATTCGGTTTATGTCGGAATTTCCGGCAGCCATATAAAAGGACAAAACTCTTTGAGTATCGTTTCCATTAAGGGCAGAGAAGTGGATGAAAACGATGTGAAAAGAGTGATAGAAGCGTCCAAAGCTATTGCCATTCCCGTGGGCAGGGAAATAATGCACGTCCTTCCCCAGGGTTATGTAATTGACGGTCAGGAGGGAATTAAAGATCCCATAGGGATGTCCGGCGTCCGGCTGGAGGCTAAGGTGCACATTGTTACCGGAGCTACCTCCGCCATTCAGGATATCGTGAAATCCGTCAACAGGGTGGGTTTGGATATTGATG
>JBEKUA010000171.1:0-3648 GCA_049515495.1 Smithella sp.
TTTGATACCATCCAGCATTGACCCTGCGTACAACCTGACGATATTCAATTCGTCTTCAAGCCCGTATACCCTTGCCATCATGACTTTTGTGGCGTTGATTTTTGTTCCCATCGTTATTGTGTATAAAATATGGGTGTATCGGTTATTCGGCGCCAAAGTAGAGCAAAAGGATGTCTTGAACAATTCCGAGGCATACTAATACCGGGTTGCATGGAATGCAACAGTAATCGCGTCTGTGTAATTATTGATACGGGGAAAGTGAGCAAATGCCGTAGCGAACTCTTTTTTAAGAATCTTCAATATCCCTCCATTTTGTGGGATATTGCGTTTTTAGGAAGGGTATCTATCATTTGTTTTTCTACCGGGATATGCTTATGCGGTTATTGGCTGATTTTCCTGTAATGGCTGCTTTTTTAAGTCTGGAGCACTATTTTATTGACATAAAAGACCGGCAACTTTATAGTTCACCATAGTTCACCGAAGAATTAACAATATCATAAAATAATCATTTAACTTAATCAGGAAGGAGGATGACAACATGATTGGAGAAAAAATCAGAAATGGGATGAATGATCAGATTAAACATGAACTCGAATCTTTTTATATTTATCTGTCGATGGTTGCCTACTTTCACGAAGAGGGTCTTGATGGAATGGCGCACTGGATGCGCTGCCAGGCTCACGAAGAAATGATTCATGCCATGAAATTTTATGACCATATTATTGACAGGGGCGGCACAGTCACGCTGCAGGATTTAAAACAGATCAAAACAACATGGAAGAAACCCCTGGAAGCCTGGCAGGATGCCTATGAACATGAAAAATTCATTACAGGCAAAATTAATAATTTAACCAAAATATCACGCCAAGAGAACGATTATACCTCCGAGCCGCTGCTCTCCTGGTTTCTCAATGAGCAGATAGAAGAGGAAAAAAATACTCAAAAAGTATCCCGTGATTTGAAGATGGTGGAAACATCAAAAGAGGGTATTTTGATGCTGGACAGGGAATTGGCCGCGCGTGTCTTTACGGCGGGGTCGCCGCTTGATCCGGTCGCCTATAATCTAGCTCCGTAATTACAATTTTCCCCGGGAAAAAAGCTGTCCAGGACCGTGTGACTCTTGAGGGCTGTGGAAATCTCGTAAAACATGAGATTACCACGTCGCCCCAAGAAGCGTCTTTTGATGAATATTACCTTTTCTCCTATAATGTGCGCTGCTGAAAACACTGACCATATATCAACTAAAAATCATAAATGCGTAATTTGTAATCCGCTTTAACACTTTGTTTTGTCTAAACAAAGTGTTCTCGACTGATTTGCCTCAAGTGGCGGTTGAGACAGGAATTACTATTTCGTATTGTAAAAAATATTGGCATATTTAAAAAATTAGATTATAAATCATACATGAATAAAGACGGCGCCTCAAAAAATATTGTTTCTGCTTCAGTAATATCAAAATTTTTTATCTGTCTTGCGTTCGCGTTTATAAGCTATGGATGTACCGGGACAAATCATGCAATTATTCCTCCGGTTACTCAGGCATCAGAAGCCTGGCAGATAAAATCATCTTCCCTTGAAGAAGAACCGGCAGGCCAAGTGGGAATAGCCCGCTACTACACAAAACGCTATAATGGAAAAAGAACTGGTTCAGGTGCGATCTATAATCCGCGAAAACTGACAGCAGCCCATCCCACCCTTCCATTTGGCACGCGGGTTAAAGTAGTGAATCTTGCCAACAACAAATCTGTCATTGTAACGGTTAACGATCGTTGCCGCGAGCATGAGGAATCCTTTATTGATCTATCAAGGCAGGCTGCGCGGCAACTGGGTATTATCCGGCAGGGAAAGGCAGCTGTTCGCATTATTCCCATGGAAAAAGACAGTCAGTCACAAGATGTATCGTCCATCGCATATTAATAACGGGAATTTTCATTTTAAATATGAAAAAGGAGATTTTGAGATGAGCTTGAACAATCCGGAAGCAACCCAGCAGGCCTTGAATATTTTAAGGAGCGGCTCCACATTCCAGTGGTATGTAATTCCTCTGCTTGTGATTGTCATTTATATTTATGCAAATGAGTTCGAAAAGGGCAATTATCGCGTAATTGCCGGTGGGCTGGCCCTTTACATGGTCCACTGGTTTGTGGAAATCGTAAACGGGCTTATACAGCACTTTTGGGGTCATGCTCTGTGGACAGTGCCTTCCGGAACAGCCTTTGAAATCATGGTGGGTGTCGGAGTCGAAATTAATCTGATGTTCGCTATAGCCGGAATAGCGGTTTGCAAGTTAATGCCGAAAGATCGCTGGCAGAAAATTCTGGGCATTAATAACCGGCTGGCCTTTACGGTTTCTAATGCCGCTTTAGCCTCTATTCTGGAAATATTTCTGGTGCATACGCCTACTTTTGTGTGGGTCTACGGATGGTGGGGCGCTTTTCCCGTTTTTGTGACCGTATATATCCCGTTTTTCGCCGCCGCCTGTTACGTTCATGACTGGCAACCTCGTGCGCAAAAGCTTTTCATAGGTTCTCTTTTCTTCATTAATGCTATTGCTTTCATAGTGTTTGCGGGAATCTTGAAGTGGATCTGACCAAAAGATTTTACGGGAGCTCTAATCGCAGTCTGCAAAAAGGGTTGGAAAATTTATCAAAACAAACTATAAAGTTCCTGTGATTAATCTTCTGGAGGAGACCTGATATTTTTAATTACAATCATTATCTGGAAAAAGTAAAAGCCGGTCAAAAGGAAATAAATCCTTTCCTGGATTATTTGGGAATAACTTTAGTTGAGTTAAAAAATGGCTACGCCCGATTTCGGATGCCGGTACGTCCTGAATATTTACAGGGAGCCAAAACCATGCAGGGCGGACTTATCGTCGCACTGGCTGACGAGACAATTGCCCATGCGATGATGACTCAATTAAGTCCCGAAGAAGGTTTAACGACCATAGAATTAAAGAGTAATTTTCTGGCAGGCGTCAGCGACGGGGACCTTATTGCAACAGCCACTGTCTTTAAAAAAGGACAAAGTCTGGTTATCGGAGATTGTTTAGTTACTGATAATGAAGGGAAAAACGTCTGCCGTGTTTCTGCTACTTTTCTGCTTTTGAA
Source organism: Smithella sp. (assembly GCA_049515495.1). Lineage (GTDB taxonomy): Bacteria > Desulfobacterota > Syntrophia > Syntrophales > Smithellaceae > Smithella. The sequence goes on from JBEKUA010000171.1 coordinate 3,111, forward strand.
AAAAAGGTGAAAATAAATACCTGCATATCCTTATTGACTCTCAGTCGTAAATTTGCTAGACAAACCTATTATTTCTAATGTTCCTAACAAATTTGAAATAATTGATAATCAGGATGTTTTAAGTGATAGATCTGCATACTCATTCCATTTTTAGTGATGGCGAGTTGATACCCGCGGAACTGGCTCAACGGGCCTTTGCCGCCGGTTATAAAGTTTTAGCTATTACCGATCATGTTGATCATTCCAATATTGACTTTATTATTCCAAGGATTATCAAGGTTTGTTCAAAAATTACGGAAGATAGAAAAATTAAGGTTCTTCCCGGTGTTGAAATTACACATGTCGCTCCAGCTCAAATAGCTGATATAGCTGATGAAGCAAGAAAATTGGGGGCAAAGATAGTCATTGTTCACGGGGAGACGATTGTTGAACCTGTTCCCGCCGGAACAAATCTGGCCGCGCTAAAGTCATCTATAGATATTTTAGCTCATCCGGGGATTCTGACCGAAGAAGAAGCTTGTCTGGCAGCGGACAGGGG
>JBEKUA010000172.1:0-3644 GCA_049515495.1 Smithella sp.
GCTGGGCTTTTTTCTTCTGGGGTTCTTCCTTTGCATCATGAGGCTCTATCAGGAAGCCTGTGAAAAAAGAAAAGATGTTTAGTTTACCTGTATAACATGATCTGTAGTATAAAATAGGCACCCACCCCCTTAAGATATAATGTCTTAAGGGGGTTTTTATTTACAATTAATATATCCCCGATTGTAAAAACCATGAAAAATATTCTCAAAAATCTCAATAGACAAACAAAAAATATGGTTTATAATATACTCAACTTTATTATTTCAGCTAAACTTTATTAGTGCAGAGTTTTTTGGACGTAGTAACAACAAAAAACAGTATTAACATCAGGAGAGTAATATATGATTAAGACGATTGGAAAGACGACCATATTGCTTTTAATAGTTGCAACTGTGTTTTTTGTTTTGGGATGCGCGGGAAATTCAAAAGAGTTGCTGGCCGAAAATTATAAAGCTATGAATAATGAAAATCTCCTTCGCTATTATTATAGCCTCAACGATGAAATCGAACGACAGGAGAAACAATCTGGCCCGCAATTTGGCATTGGACTTGGCTCTTTTGGCAATGGTGTCGGAGGCGGCGCAGGTGTAAGCACGGGAGGATCGGGATATACTGCCGATGATTTAAGAGCGCGCAGAATTGATGTCCGATTAGAATTAAAAAGAAGAAATTTAACTCCATAAAATTGTCATTGTAGCTATTTACAGACTTTGTTTAAGAAACTATCTCCGATTGAATTGGGAACGATATTCCCCCATTTTGTTTCATCAAAAGAAGAAGATACAATCTTCCCATCAGTATCATAAACTACAACGGATAGTACTCTATCCGTCTTTTCATTACAATTTATCTCATATAGAGAAGTAAAATTTTCAAGTTTTTCCATTCCTAAAATTGACAATTCATTGTTTACCCTATCCTGGATAAACTCTTTTCTACCCTCATCAGAAAAAACCCGCTTCCCCCATACTTGAACCACATTTTGCATTCTGTGTTCTATTTTATAGAAAATAACATCCCCATTCGTGTCCGTATAATTTATCACCCAATCATTATCATTCCCCGGTTTCGTTAGATTTGATAAACTACTGACACAACCTACAATGAGAAATATAACTAGAAACGATAAAGAAATAACTGAACTAATTTTTTTCATTTCACACTTACCTCTCCGATATTTCGTTTTCTATTTCCTTTTTATAACTTTTGAGTTTTCGTCGATCGTAGATTTTATAACCATATTTCATTTTATATTTATCATATATCGTTTCAATAGGACCCAGATGTATAGACATTTTGACTTTGAAAATTGAAATCATATTACAATTTGGACATTTCGTGAACAACTTCACATCAACACAATCAAAACCATAAAAATCAACACAGTTTATATGAACAATTTTAAATAAAAGAGGCTTCAATAAAAAAAAGGGGTACAGTTATAAGTCTGTAACCCCTTGATTTCATGGTGCGCCCAGGAGGATTCGAACCTCCGACATCCGGATTCGTAGTCCGACGCTCTATCCAGCTGAGCCATGGGCGCCAGATATGCTGATAAAATTTAAGAACGTAGTTAATAACACATTCATATAATTAACACAATTTTTCAAAAATAATTGGCGGAGAGAGCGGGATTTGAACCCGCGGTACACCTTTAAAGGGCGTACAATCGCTTAGCAGGCGATCGCTTTCGGCCACTCAGCCATCTCTCCGCATTTTATATCAGCCGATATTTATTTTTTTGAATCCTTGACGGATTTTACAATTTGGCGGAGGGAGCAGGATTCGAACCCGCGAACCTTTCAGTCAACGGTTTTCAAGACCGCCGCCATCGACCACTCGGCCATCCCTCCAAATAATATTTTTCTCCGGTTATCCTTTTAGATCATCTTAAGGAGTAATTCGTTCAAGACCTCTCATATAAGGGCGCAAGGCTTCCGGTATTAAAACACTGCCATCCGCCTGCTGATAATTTTCTAAAATCGCCACAACGGTTCTACCTACAGCCAGACCGGATCCGTTTAATGTGTGAACAAATTCCACCTTACCGCTGTCCTTCCTCCGGAAACGAATCGCCGCACGGCGAGCCTGAAAATCATCGAAGTTGCTGCAAGAAGAAATTTCCCGATATGTGTTTTGTCCGGGCAGCCAGGCTTCCACGTCATACGTCTTGGCTGAGGAAAAACCAAGGTCGGCTGTGCACAGACATACCGTCCGGTAAGGTATATTGAGCTTTTCAAGAACTTCTTCCGCGTTGGCGGTCAGCTTTTCCAATTCGTCATAAGAAGTCTCCGGCTTGGAAAACTTGACCATTTCCACTTTATTAAATTGATGCTGACGGATCAATCCTCTTGTATCCTTACCGTAAGAACCAGCTTCAGCACGAAAACAGGGAGAATAAGCCACTAGATAAATCGGCAACTTATCTTCATCGAGAATTTCATCCCGGTAAATATTGGTTACCGGAACTTCCGCAGTTGGAATCAGATAATATTCCATGCCTTCAATTTTAAAAAGATCTTCCTTAAATTTCGGCAGTTGGCCTGTTCCCGTCATGCTTTCCGCGTTCACCATAAAAGGTGTCAAAACTTCCGTGTAACCATGTTTTTCCGTGTGTAAGTCAAGCATGAAGCTGACCAGCGCGCGCTCCATAGCAGCGCCTGCCCCACGGGAAACCGTAAATCGTGCTCCGGTTATTTTTGCACCACGCGTGAAATCCAGGATGTTCAGATTTTCGCCCAGGTCAAAATGCTGCTTGGGCTCAAAGCTGAAAACTGGTTTTTCACCCCAGGTACGTACAACCTTATTGTCTTCCGAGCCGCTGCCTTGCGGCACGGATTCATGCTGGATGTTCGGCACAATCATGACAAAGGCGTTGAGTTCTTCTTCCGTGACGCGCAGGCTTTCATCATATTCTTTTATCCTGGCCGATACGTCACCCATCTTTTCAATGAGCGCTGAAGCATCCTCTTTCTTTTTTTTGAGTTCTCCTACCTGCTTGGAAACGCTGTTGCGTTCATTCCGCAAGGCCTCTACCGCCCCTAAAATATCTCTTCTTTTTGCGTCCAAACTTAAAAAACTGTCGAAATCAATTTTTTGACCCCGTTCGTTCATTTTCTGTCGGACGAATTCAATATTCTGTCTCAAGTATTTAATATCTAGCATAATTTACCTTCTGGGTCTTTTGCCGGTCATGCCTGACAAAGACGTGAAGACTTATCACTTTGATGTGTTTAAGTCAATCATTTTATCGTCTGGATCAACACTATGGACGACTTAATCTCCTTTTGAGCATATTGACAAGTGCATGAATTTCATTACTTTTCAACAGATAGGCAAAGATAAAAAATACGCCGGCTCCTGTAAAAACTGCAACGCTCAAGTAAATCAATCTAGTTTTAAAGCGGGCGGAAGTATCCCACGGCATAAAATAATCAATCAGCAAAATTGCGCCGGCCATAGCGACGGCGGATAAAATAATTTTTAAAATTGATATGTAAAAGGAACGATCCAGAAATTTCCCGATTTTTCTTTTCAGCACAAAAGACAAAGTAAAGACGTTAACTGCGGCGGCGATTGAAACAGCCAGGGCAAGACCATTATGTTTTAAGGGATACATTAATGCAAGACTCACAAGCACATT
>JBEKUA010000173.1:0-3632 GCA_049515495.1 Smithella sp.
TAGTCGCGCTTTTCCAGATCATCTTCATAATCCATGGTGCGGTCGATGGCTATGCCATTTGTGATTTCGATAATCCGGTTGGCAACGGTGGAGACAAATTCCTGATCATGCGAGGCAAACAGGATAACTTCTGAAAACGCTATCAGCCCGTCATTGAGAGCGGTGATGGATTCCAGATCCAGATGATTGGTCGGTTCGTCAAGGATAAGCACATTGGCGCCGGTTAGCATCATGCGCGACAGCATGCAGCGAACTCTCTCGCCGCCGGAAAGAACGCAGGTTTTTTTCAGGGCTTCTTCGCCGGAGAAAAGCATTCTGCCTAGAAAACCCCGCGCAAAGGTTTCGCCCTCGGTGGCCGGTGTATACTGGCCCAGCCAGTCAATCAGGGTCATCTCGTGTTCAAAGAACGAGCTGTTTTCCTGCGGGAAATAGGCGCTGGTAATAGTAACGCCCCAGCGGAAACTGCCGCCATCCGGTTTGAGTTCTCCGGCCAGTATCTGAAAAAGTGTCGTTCGGGCAAGGGCGTTGTCCCCGGCAAAAGCGATTTTGTCGCCCTTGCGCACTGTCAGGTCAAGTTTATTCAATACTTTGACGCCGTCAATCTTTTTGGTGAGTCCCTGAATTGTCAGGATGACGTCGCCGCAGGCTCTATCGGGTTTGAAAGCCACATGCGGATATCTTCTCGATGAGGTCGGCATGTCCTCCAGAGCAAGTTTATCGAGCAGTTTCTTGCGCGACGTGGCCTGTTTGGATTTGGATGCATTGGCGCTGAAGCGCTGGATAAAAGCTTTAAGCTCTTCGGCTTTTTCAGATATTTTGCGGTTATCGTTCTGCTGCTGTTTTAAATTTAACCGGCTGGCCCGGTACCAGAAATCATAGTTGCCGACATATATCTTAATCCGCCCGAAATCTATATCGGCGGTATGGGTGCATACCTGATTCAAAAAGTGACGGTCATGGGAAACCACGATAACGGTATTGGCAAACCGGGAAAGGAACTCTTCGAGCCATCTGATGGATTTGATATCAAGGTTGTTGGTCGGTTCGTCCAGCAGCAGCACATCGGGATTGCCGAAAAGAGCCTGTGCCAATAGTACGCGGACTTTGTCGCCGGCCTCCAGCTCTCTCATTTTCTTGGTCCGCAGTTCTTCGGATATGCCCAGTCCGCTTAAAAGTACAGCGGCCTCGGATTCTGCTTCATAGCCGTTCATTTCAGCAAACCGGCTCTCCAGTTCGGCGGAGCGTAATCCGTCTTCTTCCGAAAATTCCGCCTTGGCATAAATAGCCTCACGCTGCATCATGATATCGTACAGGGGTTTATATCCCATGATAACGGTGTTGAAAACGATTTCGTTGTCGAAGGCAAACTGATCCTGACGCAAAACGGCTATGCGCTGGCGCTCTCCGATGATGATTTCGCCCTTGTCGGCTTCCAGTTCACCGGCAAGTATCTTGAGAAAGGTTGACTTCCCTGCCCCGTTTGCGCCTATAAGCCCGTAGCAGTTGCCGGGAGTGAACTTAATGTTAACATTCTTGAATAGTACCTGTTTCCCGTAGGAAAGTGTTATATTTTGTGCCGCAATCATGCTTGTTTAATGCTCCTTGTCTTGTATAGCCTGTATATATAGAAAGTCTAGAAATAAAAAACCACAGGGCATCATGGCGATGCTATGTGGTTAACTAAGGCGGCTTCACTAACACACTTTAAACCGCCTGGCAACAGGTAATTTATGTTCTACCTTTTTCCGGATACCGGCCTTCGCCGGTATGACAAAGGGAAGCGAGTATGAAGGCTCGCTCTACGAAACAATATGCGGGACTAAAGTCCCGGACTACGAAAACTTCCACCCCCTTGCCCCCGCCAGCGGGGGACACATGGAACGGTGTCAAACCGTTCCCTACAACTGGATACCGGCCTTCGCCGGTATGACAAAGGATTGGTCCCAAGGGGTCACCCATTCCATTCTGGAATAAAGAATATAAATGCGACATTGTTAACTTTTGTTATTTATGGCATATATGTCAAAATCCAATTTTTCACAGGAGGTTTATTTGCCAGCGAAAAAAAACGAATCCAGAAATCGTCTTCTTTTGTGTATTAACGCTGCCTTGCAAAAGAAAGCAAAAGAAATCGTTGTTATGAATTTAAAAGAACTTTCCGCTTTCACGGATTATATGATTATTTGCAGCGGCGCATCGGAGCGGGAAGTTCAGGCCATCGCGCAGGCGATTCAGCTTTTTTTAAAGAAAGCGGAAATAATGCCGATGGGTGTCGAAGGACAATCCAATGGCCAGTGGATTTTGCTTGATTATGATGATGTCGTGATTTCTATTTTTTATGAACCGATCAGAACTTTTTACGATATAGAAAATCTGTGGGATGCCCCCCGGATGAATGTTGACGAAAACAAGACGGAAATAAAGAGGTTAAGCAAGGAAATGGCATGACCTTAAGCGAAGCTTTAAATGATATAAACGAGGTTATTTTCCCGCCTCAGTGTCTGGGCTGCGCTGAAATTTTGGACCCTTTCAGCGGTCAAATATTTTGTCCCGCCTGCAGCGATCAAATTAAATTCATAGACGGCGGTATCTGCCGTATTTGCGGCACAACCTATCCGGACAGTCCGTCGGAGGGTCATTTATGCGGAGATTGCCTGGAAAATAAGACATATTTTTCGTACGCGCGGGCAGTATTTAGTTACGAAAACTTTATTTTGAACGCGATTCATCGATTCAAATACAAACGCGACCTATCCATCGGTGAGATGCTGGCTTCTTTTATGGCCGGTTTTTCTTTCCCCGATATTGATTTTAACGAATATTCTTTGATTATACCGGTGCCTTTGCATATTAAAAGACTTCGTGAACGGGGGTTTAATCAATCCCTTGTTCTGGCGCGTGCCGTGGAACACAAACGGCAAATCCCCGTTAACTTTTCTGTGCTGAAACGGCGCAAATTTACTTTAACTCAAACCGGTTCGAACAGAAATGAAAGGAAAGAAAATATTAAGGGAGCCTTTGAAGTCACTGATAAGAAAAAAATTGACGGTAAAAATATCATCCTTATTGACGATGTTTACACGACCGGAGCCACTATAAACGAATGCGCGAAAACCTTAATCAAAGCCGGAGCGCAAAAAGTTGCTGTTTTAACCCTTGCCAGAGTTCTGAGGAATTAATAATTTAATATAGAAAATCAGGGAGCCGGAATGAACAAAATTTTAGAAAGAAACGCTCTTAAAAACGAACTGGAAGAACTGCGGAAGAAAGGAAAAAAAATTGCTTTCACCAATGGCTGTTTTGATATCCTGCATGTCGGTCATGTCCGTTATTTACGCGAAGCAAAAAAAACCGCCGATGTGCTGGTACTTGCTCTCAACAGCGATTCTTCCGTCCGGTCAATCAAGGGAGAAGAAAGGCCGCTAGTGAATGAAAACGAAAGAGCCGAAATGCTTGCCGCTCTTGAATTTGTTGATTTTATTACAATATTCGAGGAATTAACGCCGCTGGAACTCATTTGCTGCCTGAAGCCGGACATTTTAATCAAGGGAGGCGACTGGCCGGAAGAAAAGGTTGTCGGACGGGAAGAAGTAAAAAAATGGGGAGGCAGGGTAGCAATAATTCCCGAAATC
>JBEKUA010000174.1:0-3617 GCA_049515495.1 Smithella sp.
TGCGGTTGCCGGGCTCGTCGCCATTACTCCGGCCTGCGGTTTTGTCAATCCGATGAATGCGATGTTTATCGGCATCATTGTCGCGATGGTTTGCTATGTTGCCGTCTCAATCATTAAAGGTAAAGTTGGTTATGACGATTCGCTGGATACCTTTGGTGTGCATGGTGTCGGCGGGACGGTGGGGACCATCTTAACCGGTATTTTTGCTGAGAAAGCTGTTAATGCGACCGGAAACAACGGACTTCTTTTTGGCAATATGCATCAATTGCTTGTTCAGTGCATAATGTGGGTTGTCGCTGTTGTCTTTGCTGTTGTGATGACTTACATCCTTTACAAAATTGTTGATGCTGTCATTGGAATGCGAGTTGAAGAAAAGAACGAAATTATTGGATTGGATTTAACACAGCAAAGCGAAGCCGCTTACACCGTGATTGAATAGGAGGAAATAATCATGAAACTAATCATAGCTATTATCCAGCCGCATAAACTTGACGCTGTGAAAGCGGCGCTGGAAGATGTAAACGTAAATTTAATGACAGTTACCAGTGTTTTGGGGCAGGGGAGGCAAAAAGGCCATACGGAAATATACAGAGGCGCGAAAGAAGCAGGCGGCCTGCTTACTAAAACCAGACTCGATATCGCCGTAAATGAGGATTTTGTTGAACCGACGATTAAAGCAATTACCAAAGGCGCTCATACCGGCTCTGTCGGCGATGGCAAGATCTTTGTCGTTGATCTTGCGGAATGTGTGCGCATCAGCAGCGCCGAACGCGGTAGTAAAGCCGTCGGCTGAGGTTGTCTTATGAATAAAGACAAACCTTGCAACGGAGAAAATGTATTGGAACGTTGTGTATCTGACTGTGAAAAAACAGTTATCATTCATGCTCTGACAAGAACTAAAGGCAATCAGTCAGCCGCAGCCGAATTGTTAGGAACAACCAAACGTATTTTGGCATATAAAGTTCATAAGTATGGAATTGACTGTGAGCAATTCAAAGAGGAATCAGAAGATGTAATGAAGAATTAGACGCAATGAAAAACCATATCAATATAAGGAGACAGATTATATCTTATCCTGTAGCGGTATACAAATCGCTTAGCATTAGGCCAACAGCATCGTATTTATTTCCTCTTTCGGATGCTAGGTACGAAATGAAAGGCGAAATGTTTGGAGGGAGTTGATCCCACCCAAAGGAACAGCACCTATCTATATGGCGGAGTAACTTTAAGTTGTACTTCCTAAGAGGTAATATTTGTTTTGCCGCCGCCGCAATTCTTATACTTAGAAGTGCGGCGGCTTTTTATAAAACAAGCTCATTACAGTATCGTAGATGATGCTGCAAAATAACCGGTTTAATTGGATATGCTTATATGCCGGATCATGATTACCGGGCATCCCGTGAAATAAAAGAGCTGTCTCTTCTCTTTGAAATAAGCAAAAAGCTCAGCGAAGCGCTGGACCTTAATACGGTGCTGAAACCGATTCTCCAGATGATGGCGGATAATATGGAAATGCTTCGCGGCACCCTGACTATTCTTAACAGAAGCAGAGGGGAGATATTTATTGAAGAGGCCTATGGTCTGCTGCCGGAAGAACAGGCAAAGGGGAAATACCGTCTCGGAGAAGGGATTACCGGCCAGGTCATAGACACGGGCCGTCTGGCAATCATTCCCCGTATTTCCGAAGAACCCCGCTTTTTGGACAGAACAGGCGCAAGAAAAAATATCGATAAGAGCGATGTCACTTTCATTTGTGTGCCCATTAAAATCGGCAACGAAGTAATCGGCGCGCTTTCTTTAGACCGGCCTTTTGATGAGAATGTTTCCTTCGCGGATGATGTGCGTCTGCTCACGATCATAGCCTCAAGCATATCCCAGGCCGTGCGTCTTCGTCAATTGGTTCAGGAAGAACTGGAAAAAGTCAGGGAAGAAAACCAGCGCCTCCATGATGAACTGAAAATCAAGTACGGGAAGAAAACGATTATCGGCAACTCAAAAAGCATGCTCGAGATCTTCGCCCTCATCGATAAAGTCAGCCGCACAAACACAACCGTGCTCATCCTCGGGGAGAGCGGAGTCGGAAAGGAAAGGGTCGCTCATGCCATTCACTATAATTCCAGCCGCGTGAACAATCCCTACATAGAGGTCAATTGCGCGGCTCTGCCGGAGAATCTCATTGAAAGCGAACTTTTCGGACATGAGAAAGGAGCTTTCACCGGAGCCACGTCTTTCCATAAAGGCCGCTTTGAAATGGCGGAAGGCGGAACCATCTTTCTCGATGAAATCGGAGAACTGTCGCTTGCGTTGCAGGCGAAATTATTAAGGGTTCTTCAGGAAAAGACTTTCGAACGCGTAGGCGGAAACGCGACCATTAAAGCGGAGGTCAGGATTATTGCGGCGACCAACCGGAACCTGGAAAAACTAATCCAGGAAGGAAAGTTTCGGGAAGATCTTTATTATCGCCTGAATGCTTTTCCCATCGTCGTGCCGCCGCTGCGTGAGCGCAAAACGGACATCATTTTGCTGGCCGATTATTTTACCGAAAAGTACAGCAGGGAATTCAGAAAAAACGTTTCCGGCATCTCCGCCCCGGCTGTTGATCTGCTGATGAATCATCACTGGCCCGGCAATGTGCGGGAGTTGGAAAATTGCATCGAGAGAGCGATCATTTTATGCACGGACGGGATCATTCACCGCCATCATTTGCCGCCAAGCATTAAGCAGGACGGTATCGGCTCTCATAGAAATCTTCGGGGAAAACTAAACGAAACATTAGCAGCCATAGAAATAGATATCCTTATTGAAGAACTCAGACGTTCTAACGGAAATATGGCCAGGGCGGCACGCTTCCTCGGCATAACCGAAAGGACAATGGGATTAAGGATTGCAAAATACGGCATCGATATAAATTCTCTAAAAGGCAATCCTACGCAAAGCAATCCTACATCTATGTAGTGAGCGTCTATTTTCCTACCTTTTGGTAGCCCCGCAGAATGTAAATCTCTACCAGGCTGAAATCATACAATATTCATCTTCATAATCTTATACTAATTCGGATAAGAATGATTAATGATATATATTTTAATTCATTTTTGTCTTTTATTAACGTTAATAATATTCCCCGATATCTGCATCCAAAGCTATCATCATCAACTTATTATATTTTAAACTACATGTTTTCATTTATCTTAATGCCTATAAAAACTATTCGTTACCGGGTTTGGCACACTATATGCCTTATCATAAATCATAGATCGAAATCATAATTGGAAAGGATAAATGGAACATAATTTATCCGCAAAAGGAGGTAAGGTATGAAAGAAAAGACGATAGAAGCAAAAAGCTCCCCACTAGTCAAACCTACGCTTGGTTTGATGGGGGCGACCATGAATGCCATGGCGCTGATCGCGCCGGGAGCATTCCTGTGGATTACCTACCAGATGCAGGCTGCTGCTACTGCTCCCAACGGGACATCGGTGGCAAGCGATATCTGGGCGGGAATCGTGGTTGCCTTGATTATCGCGTTTCTCACGGCTCTTTCCTATTCGCAGTTGGCAAAGATTTATCCGGAGGCGGGCTTTGCCAGTGTTACTTACTTTGCGGAAAAGGCTTTCCTC
>JBEKUA010000175.1:0-3586 GCA_049515495.1 Smithella sp.
AATCCTTAAAGGAAATCCGCAAATGATGCATGCATCAATTTCTGATCCGGTTGCTATTTGGTTTGAAGTCAAAAATGTTATTTTAAAGAAATTCAACAGCACCTAAAACACAAATTGAAATCATGACATCATTATGAAAATCAGGTATAAACAATTTTGGAAAAGATAACATCCGAAAAACAGTTTAATGCTCGTTCAGATAACAAAAAGTTGATCATCGCTCGTCGTAATAAATCTATTGAAAAAGATACTCATTCTTCCGATGATTACGTCAATCTGGGTCTTTTTCATCTGGATAATAGAGATTATGACAAGGCTTTGGAATGTTTTCATAAAATAACAGAACTGGAACCAAACAATCCCAAAACGTTTATAAATCTTGGATATATCTATGAAAGAATGGATATGTTGGATTCTGCAAAGAAATGCTACGAAAAAGCATTGAAAGTAGATTCTTACAATATCGAAGCCATTATCAAAATCGGCCATATATTGGAGTTGCAAGGAGATTATCACAACGCGTTAGAACAATACACAAGGGCTATTGAAATTGCTCCACAGGATGTCGAACCTCGTTTTTGTTTAGCGACTCTGTATGATAGACATGATATGTATGATGAAGCGGAGGAAGAATATGAAAATATTATTGAGATTAATCCAAAACATACGAAGGCTCTGCACAATTTAGGCAGAATTCATTTTCAAAACGGAGATTATGCCAAAGCCTCAAAAAGTTTCCATAGTGTATTAAAAATTGATCCTGAAAACACTGATGCATTGAACGATCTTGGTTCTGTTTATGAAATAACTAACAATGTAATACAAGCTATATCTGCTTATCGTAAAGCTCTTAAAATTAACCCTTTAAACGAAGAAACCAACTATAATTTGGCTAATGCTTATTTTTCAGTATTCTTATCAAATCCTAATATTGTAAACATTGAAGATATTGTCGAACGTCTTCAATTTGTCCTTTCCCAAAATCCAAACAATAATAAAGTCCGAGAACTGTTGAACAAAGTTAAAGCGTCTTAATACCATTTCGGTTTGAAGTTGCCGCCTATCCGGCGTCAATTCCCGTCATGGTACAAATCAATTTTATTATGCTCCTTCGGTTGCACTCACGGTACCGGTAATTACCGCCTGCAAGGTGGTGATTATAAGCGAGATGGTATCAATTCTGAAATAAAGATTTCTTAATACGTGCGTCCACCGAACGCAGATATACAGGAACAAATGTCTCGGCATCAAGCAATTCGTTGCGATTATATTTTTCCATGCCTAGAATAGCCACAGATGAAGCCCTGATATATTGCTGCAATTCTGATGCGAGACTGATCTTTTTATTTATGTTGTTACTTATTATGCCGGCATATTTGATGGCTCCGTCACCAACAAAAATTATCTCTTGCTTGGAATCATGTGCAATTTTCTCCGGATCAATTACTTCATCTATGCCGATTTGTTCCGGAAAGCCGTTTTTTTTATACCGGAAATACGCAATATAAACCTGCCCACGCCCAGCATCCATTACAGAACAAATCATTTTTGAACTAATTCCGGCATTCAAAGCAAGGGCCGCAAGAGAAGAAATCCCGACAGCGGGTTTTCCTGTCGCCAGCATTAATCCTTTGAGTGTACTGGCTCCAATACGCAGTCCCGTAAACGATCCGGGACCAATGGTGAAGGCAAATAAATCAATTTCGGAAATTTTTATTTTTGTTTGCAGGCAGGCTTGTTCAATCGCCGGTAAAAGCACTTCCGAATGGTTTAAATCAATATTGATAACAGCATCATATAGAATGATGTCATCTCTTAACACAGCAACCGCGGCAGTTTTGGAAGAGGTATCAAAAGCTAAAGTCAACATAGTTCACTTAAATATTTTCATTATGTCATTTACAAATTTAATGTTCAATCGCTCAATATCAATAAAAATTACAAAAAGCATCAGCATCAACAGAGCTACAAAACCTATTTGTTGAGATATTTCTTTCACTTTGACGCTTATCTCTCTTCGGGTTACAATTTCAATCAGGTAAAAGAAAATATGTCCGCCATCGAGAACGGGAATGGGAAACAAATTTATAACACCCAAATTAATAGAAAGAATTGCCATAAAGAGAATAAATGGTATGATTCCCTCCTTGGCCATAGCTCCGGATGCCTAAGCGATAAAAATGGGGCCGCCCAAAGTCCTTGGTGAAACGACCCCTTCTAACATTTTTACCACGGCAAGAATCGTCAGTTTGCTGATATCCCAAGTCTTTAATATAGATCCGATGACTGCATCCCATGGATTTCTTCTTTCAATTATTGTATTTCCGGCGGGAGATACTCCAATAAGATATGTAGATTCTTCTTCACCCCAAATATTTTTTGCTTTAGACAATTTTGGTTTGATTAGGAGATGCTTCCTTTCCGCACCCCTCTCGACAATCGCTTCAATTTCCTTACCTTTGCTGTCAGCTATTATTGGTTTTATCTCTTCCCATAAAATAATTTTACGACCATCAAGGGTAATGATTTTATCTCCATGCATCATGCCCGCTTCAAAAGCGGCGGAATCTTTTTGTACTTCACCTATGTTAGCTGTTAAATTTGGCAATCCATACATAAAAACAATTGTGAAAATTACAATGGCCAGCAAAAAGTTAAAAACAGGGCCGGCCAAAACTATCAACATTCTTTTCCAAACCGGTTGTTTAAAAAATGACCTTTTCTCATCTTCCGGTGGCAATTCTTCATTGCCTGATTCACCCAGAAGTTTGACAAATCCTCCTAAAGGAATCCAGGAAAGCGCATACTCCGTCTCCCCTATTTTCTTGCCAATTATCTTTGGTCCAAAACCGAGAGAAAACTTAAGAACTCCGACTCCCGCAATTCGGGCTGCTATGAAGTGGCCAAATTCATGGACAAAGATAAGAATGCTAAGTAAAATTATAAAAGAAATTAAAGTAATCACGATATCATCCTTTCGATTATTTTTTCAGTTTCTCTTCTTGCCCATGAATCGGCTTGTAGAATATCATCCAATGACGGATTGTTCATAACGCGATGAAGAGTGAGAACATCTTCGATGATTCCTGGCAAATCAACAAAACGAATTTTCTTATCCATGAACGCGGATACGGCAATTTCATCCGCGGCATTAAGAACAACGGGAGCCGTGCCGCCGCTAATACCTGCTCTATAAGCAATATCCAAACATGGGAATTTCTTTGTATCCGGTTTGTAAAACTCCAGATTCCCTGTTTTTATAAGATTTAGAGATGGAAGATCATTAATAATTCTTTCCGGATAAGTCAAGGCATAAGCAATAGGTATTTTCATATCCGGCACACCCATTTGCGCTAAATATGCGCCGTCAATAAATTCAACCATGGAGTGAACTATGCTTTGCGGGTGAATTAAAACATCTATAGCACTGATATCCACATTAAACAACCACTTGGCTTCAATCACTTCCAGTCCCTTGTTCATCATGGAAGCTGAATCGATGGTTATTTTCTTTCCCATCTTCCAGTTGGGATGGTGTAATGTTTGATCAAGACTGACCCTCTTCAATTGATTTGGTGTAAAATTT
>JBEKUA010000176.1:0-3584 GCA_049515495.1 Smithella sp.
TCAAAAAACTGGAAGCGGCAAAAAAATTATCTATTCAGAAGGTGTTGCGTCGCGGGGATGATGTTATCATCGACAGCCGTTTAATTTAAATTATCCATTAAATTTTGAGCCGCCTTGATTCCGTCAAGCGCCGAACTGATAATTCCTCCCGCATATCCGGCACCCTCGCCGCAGGGATAAAGGCCGCGGATACTTTCACTTTGGCCGTCGCTTCTACGGCAGAGGCGCACCGGCGAAGAAGTTCTGGTTTCCACTCCAATCAAATGGGCATCCTC
The DNA here is from genome assembly GCA_049515495.1 of Smithella sp. GTDB lineage: Bacteria > Desulfobacterota > Syntrophia > Syntrophales > Smithellaceae > Smithella. The sequence continues at coordinate 276 of JBEKUA010000176.1, forward strand.
CGTAATAAATCCGGGCATCTTGTTATTGAATTCTTTTATGCCGCGCCTTAAAGAATCGGTTACAAATTCCGGCAATATATCCTGAAGCGCTGCTGGATTTACGCCGGGAAGAAAACTTGTCCGCCCAACAATGCCGCCTGTTTTACCCTGAAGGAAATCCATCATCTTCTGCGCCGGCGCGCTATAATTGCTTCCTCCGGCCAGATATGCTTTTTCTTCCCAGACTTTGCGGTAATTCAGTCCGCACAGAGGGTGTTTATCTGATTTAAAATCGTCCACGTTTACGTTGACCACAATGGCGCTGTTGGCAAATTCACCGGAGCGTTTTGCATTACTCATACCGTTGGTTATGACAAAACCGGCAAAAGCGTCGCAGCCGATAACGGAACCGCCGGGACACATACAGAAAGTATATACGGAACGGCCCAGATCGGGAATCGAGGCTTTTACAAAATATTCCGCCGGCGGCAGTTGCCGATGACGATGCCACTTGCCGTACTGGATGGAATTAATCAACTCCTGCGGGTGCTCAACACGCAGCCCCATGGCATAAGGCTTGGCCTCCATTTGAACGCCGCGTTCCAGAAGTTTTGCATAAGTATCATCGGCGCTCTGGCCGATAGCCAGAATAACGTGATGGGTTTTAACTTCTTTTTGATCATTAACGATGACCGCGGCAATGCTTCCCTTTCGGATTAAAAAATCAGTTACCTGGGCTTCAAATTCAATCCTGCAACCCGAATCAATAAGATTTTTTCTTAAATTCACGATTACCCGGCGGAGTTTATCGGTGCCGATGTGCGGTTTGGCATCGGTAAGAATTTCCGGCGGCGCTCCCATTTTTACAAGTATTTGCTTAACCCATAAAGAATACGGACTATTTGTCCGATTCGTCAGTTTGCCATCGGAAAATGTTCCGGCGCCTCCTTCTCCGAAAAAAACATTGCTTTGGACATTAAGAATTCCTTTCTTCCAGAATTTCTCCACATCTTTTGTTCTTTTTTCCACCGGTGTGCCTCGATCCAGAAGCAGCACCTGAATTCCTCTTTGCGCGAGAATATAAGCGGCAAAAAGACCGGCAGGACCGCTGCCGATAATTACCACGGGAAGTTTAGGCGAAGAAGCCAGCACCATCAGAGGAATCTCCGGCTGATCTTTGATTTCCAGCAATTGAAATCCTTCTTTTAATTCTACCGGCAATTTTATATCTGAGTAAAGGCGGATTTTAAGAACATAAACAAAATGAGGCGGCTTATTGCGTCGGGCATCTATTGCCTTTCTGATAATTTCTACAGCGGCAATATCATCAACCGATATATCCAGAATTGCCGCGGCTTTTGCCGCAAGCAATTCTTCATTTTCATCCAAAGTTAATTTAATTCCGCTGATGCGTAAAACTCTCATTATTTCTCCATTGCAAAATACCGGCAGGCATTATAACTTCCCATCATATAAAAGGTTTAAAATGTAAATTCCCTCTTTAGTCAAAAGAATTTAACGGCTTTTTTACCCGAGATAGGATCCTGGAGCAAGCAAAAAAGACAGGAAAAAGAAAATACTTAACCGGTTTCGGACAACTTATTTGTTTTAAAAAACTTGACTTTCTTATAATTATAGGCAAGATAGCTGCCTTAAAATGATTGTTGGCGACCAAATGGTTTCATAAACTAAATATGGGGATTGATTTTGAAGGGACATATTAAGATTAAAAAAGAAATTTGCAAAGAATGCCTGCTCTGCATTCATTTTTGCCCCAAGGGTCACATTATGCCATCCAAAGAATACAATACCCAGGGTTACCGGCCTGTATGCGTTAATGAAGAAATTGAATGCAACGGCTGTGCGATTTGCGCCACAATGTGTCCTGATATAGCTATTGAAGTTTACCGCGAATAGTCCTCAAAAAGCTGCCAAAATACCCCAAAAGCCCTGTTTACCCCCTCCTATTAAAGTTTTCCACAAGCCCAATTGTTTATCAGAAAAGGACTTGTCCTGACAGGAATTATTAGACAGTAATTCAGGGTATGAGCACAACTGATCAAGCGGCAGGCAAAAAATCAATTCTTCATTATCTTTTAATATGGTCTTCCCCCGTGTGAATAGTATGCACTGCCATGAGAATATGATGCACCGCCGTGAGGATATGACGAAACGGTGTTTATTCTTGTCATGAGAATTTAATAAGATTGCCAATAAATGTTAACAAGGTTGTGTTAACCTTTATCCGCGTTTTAATAATGGTAAGGTACATTGATCCAAAGAGAGGAGCAATGACAAAGAAAATATTGTTCTTAATTATAGTTTTGTTTTGTATCATAAGCATTCTCCGTGAAGAATTGTTGGATTTCGGCCCAAAAGGCTTTTTGCTGTTTTTGCGACGGAATCCGGAAACCAAGATTAATTATTGTTACAAAAAATGATCGATGCTTATATGCTTCATATAAGCATGTCTTTTATTGCCATCCCCTCTTTGATATTAATTAGCCTGAACTATAAATCAAAGGAGAAAATATAGTGGCAAAAACATGGCATAAAATGTCTTCTGATGAAAAACTGGAAAAGTTGCGCATGGATATCATCGATGCTCTTGAATTAATTGATTCAAACAAACGCAGACACGAACAAATACTTGAAAAAGTTGACGAACTGGATACCGTTATTTACAAGATGGACCGTAAGGTTTTCCAGATCGAACAAAAGAAGAAATCTTGATTTAATTTCTTTTTTATTCCGCTTTGGGCAGACATTTTATTTTATTTGTATTTATCATTCGATAATCCTCCGGCCAATTTTTTTATAATGCATGAAAAGATTATCATGAATATCGATTTTCATAAAAGAAGTGCTTGCTGACTAAACTGCTTTTTGGTATTTTGCGTTGGCGAGTTATCCGGTAGCTCTTTTCCCCTAAACGCGGGGTAAAATATATTTTTTGTTTTTGTATTCAATCATTTAGATTTTTTATCCACAAAATTGTTGATAAGCTGTTGATAACTGTGCTTCAAATTCCCGCAAGCACACAAATAATGCGGATTCTAGCAGATTGCTTAAAGTTTGTGCAAAATAAATATCAAGTAATATCAATTACATAACGAAACATGATGAAATCATTACAATTGTAACAAAAACTTAATAAATTTATGAACAGCAAAGAAAAAAAGCGTGCCATTTTACAACTTATTTTTAAAATTATTTAAATTTCATAAAATAATTTTCATTAAAGTTAAATCGTCAAAACAATCTCATTAATAAAGAATAATGGAAGGGAATATTTTCCCGATTAAGTATTCCGCCAAATATATACAATAC
>JBEKUA010000177.1:0-3583 GCA_049515495.1 Smithella sp.
GCGAAACACACCGACCGAAAATATATCATTTCGCCTTTAAAGACAACGGGGCGGAAAAAAGAATGCTTGTGCAGGCGTATATGAGCCACAACATAATGGGATGGCCAATCGGTAAGGAAGTAATCTATTTATATTGTGTTCTCTTTCGGAAATACCCTCCGGTATCCTGACGTTGAGAAAGCCGGCGATGATATCAACAAAATCAGCCTTAAAAGCAAATTGGTGTCAGCCAAAAAAACAAATGGGGAGTTCCATAACCCCCCATTTTTGTGTTTATGTAAAATCCGGTTTAAACCTCCATTATTTCTTTTTCTTTTGCCACCAGTATTTTATCTGTTTTTTCAATATATTGATCAATTAGTTTTTGAATTTCTTCTTGAGCAGTAAAAAGTTCGTCTTCAGATATTTTATTGTTCTTCTTTAGACTTTTTAGTTCTTCGTTGGCGTCTCTACGTGCGTTGCGTAACTTGATTTTTCCTTCTTCGGCCATCTTCTTTACAACCTTGGCAATTTCTTTGCGCCGTTCTTCTGTTAATTGAGGAATAGAAAGACGCACTGCTTTTCCGTCGTTTGATGGAGTTAACCCCAAATCCGATTTCTGGATAGCCTTCTCAATTGCGCCAATTATTGAAGCATCCCAGGGAACAATAAGAATTAAACGGCCTTCCGGAATAGAAATATTAGCTACTTGTGCAATGGGGGTAGGAACATCGTAATAATCAACTTTGATTCCATCCAATAATGAAATTGACGCTCTGCCTGTTCTTACCCTGCTGAAAGATTTGCTTAAACCGCCTATCGTTTTTTCCATATCTTCTTTAAACTTCTGAAAAATAGCTTCTTTCATATCATTCTCCTACATAAGTACCAATTTTTTTACCACAAATTGCTCTGCGAATGTTTCCCTTCTTTTGCAAATTAAAAATAATAATTGGTAACAAATTATCACGACAAAGTGATATCGCGGTTGCATCCATTACTTTAAGGTTTTTTGTTAACACATCAATATAACTTATTTTATTAAACATCACTGCTGTTTTGTCTTTTATTGGATCGGCATTGTAAACACCATCCACCTTGGTTGCTTTCATGATAACGTCAGCCTTCATTTCCACAGCTCTGAGCGCCGCGGCTGTATCTGTTGAGAAATAAGGATTTCCCGTACCACCGGCAAAAATAACAATTCTTCCTTTCTCCAGATGACGAACAGCCCGCCGCTGAATAAACGGCTCGGCTATCTCTCTCATCTCAATAGAGGACTGAACACGAGTAGGCAGACCTCGTTCCTCCAATGCGCTTTGAAGAGCAAGACTGTTGATGACAGTTGCCAGCATTCCCATATAATCCGCGGTTGTCCGATCCATTCCTTTGGCACTGGCCTCCATGCCGCGAAATATATTGCCCCCACCGATAACAATTCCCAATTGGATATGAAATCCGGACAGAGACTTTATTTCACCAGCTATATAATTGGCCACATTCGGATCAACACCGGCGGATTGTTTTCCTAAAAGCGCTTCGCCACTGATCTTTAAAAGAATTCTTTTATAAGCAACTTTTTGATTTACAATCATTATTGCTTTATTTCCTCGCCAAGCTGGAAGCGGGCAAAACGACGGATAACAATATTTTCTCCTGTTTTTGCAATCATATTGCTGATCAGAGTTCCGACGGTGATATCCTGATTCTTAACAAATTTCTGTTCAGTCAGGCAAACATCCTCGTAATATTTTTTAAGTTTTCCTTCGATAATCTTATCCCAAATTTTTTCCGGTTTCTTTTCTTCGCGTAATTGACTGCGGTAAATTTCCTTCTCTCTTTCCATTGCAACTTCCGGAATTTCATCCGGACGCACATACAACGGATTAGATGCGGCAATGTGCATGGCAATATCTCTGGCCATTGTCTGGAAGTCGGCCGTTTTAGCAACAAAATCGGTTTCACAATTTATTTCGACCATTACACCTATTTTACCGCCCATATGAATGTATGAAGCGACAGTCCCGTCTTTGGCAGCTTTGGACGATCTTTTTGTTGCCGCGGAGAGTCCTTTCTTTCTTAAGAAATCAATCGCTTTTTCAAAATCACCATCTGTCGCTGCAAGCGCTTCTTTGCAATCCATCATGCCCGCACCGGTTTTTGTTCTCAATTCTTTAACCATTGCTGAAGATATTTCCAATTTAAATTTCCTCCCTTAATACTTTAATAAATCCAAGGTAGCGTAAAAGCTGTTTAAATGATTTTCATGCATTTATTCCGACTTCTCAATACTATTATCCATTTCCACACTTTCCGGAATATCCGCTTCCACCGGCTTTACTTCCACAACCGGCTCTGTTTCTTTATTTGATTCTGCTGTTATTCTTTCTTCAAAACGTTTCTTCCCTTCCAAAACCGCATCAGCAAATTTAGACGTGAATAATTTAATGGCTCTGATTGCGTCATCATTTCCCGGGATAACATAATCAATATTGTCAGGGTTACAATTAGTGTCAACGATAGCCGCTATGGGAATCCTTAATTTTTTCGCTTCATTAACTGTTATATGTTCTCTACTGGGATCAACAATAAACACCGCCGCCGGCGCAGACTTCATATTTCTAATTCCGCCTAAAACATTTTCCAGTTTTTCCTTTTCTTTTTGCATTTTTGTTATTTCTTTTTTCGGAAAAGCATTAATGGAATCATCAGCAAACATATCCGTCAAAGTGTTTAAACGGTCTATGCTTTTTTTAATGGTAATGAAATTAGTCAACATACCGCCGAGCCAGCGCTGGTTGACATAAGGCATGCCGCAACGCATGGCTTCTTCTTTAATAGCTTCCTGTGATTGCTTTTTTGTTCCGACAAAAAGAACTTCTTTGCCCTGGCTTACAGTATCAATAACGAAGTTGTACGCCGCCTGAAACAAACCGACTGTTTGTTGTAAGTCAATAATGTAGATATTGTTTCTCGCCCCAAAAATGTATGGTTTCATCTTGGGATTCCATTTGTTTGTCTGATGCCCAAAATGGACACCCGCTTCCAGTAAAAGTTTCATTGAAATTGCTGACATTTTTTTCTCCTTATTTGTTTTTTTCCTCCATCCTCTTCAACTTACACGGCAAACTTAAATTTTAAGCAACATGCCGGTAATCCAAGAATGTGTGAAATTTATTTGGCGGCAATTAACATAAACAAACTAAATAATCAAGTTTAAATAACTGTAATTTAATATATTTTATCTATCTTTTAAGTTGAATATTCGGAGTTTATTTTTACATAATCGTAGGAAAGGTCCGAAGTATACACGTAATACGATTTATCTCCCCCTCCCAAGTCAACCTGCACCTCAATTCGATCCCTCTGAAATATTTCTTTCAATTTATTTACATTAAAATCGAGTGGTGAATTTTGTGAAAATATCAATATATCTCCTATAGATAAGCTAATTTTTTCTTTTTCCATAGTTATTCCGGACGCGCCGAGTGCGGCAATTATTCTTCCCCAATTAGGGTCCTCTCCGAAAAATGCGGTTTTTACTAAATTAGAGTTAGCAATAGAATAAGCGGCGCACCGTGCATCCGATTTTGATTTGGCGCCA
>JBEKUA010000178.1:0-3574 GCA_049515495.1 Smithella sp.
ATTCCACTGAACGTTGGAACGCATCAAAACCGCCGGGACGGCCGCTTCCCGTCTGCGACGCTCCTTTGTCACGATAACTAAAGACCGTCTCTCCCACCAGCCCGATGGATGGATTGAACTCGCTTGGCAAAACTTTTCTTTGCGCTTCAACGACTTGATCCACCTTCTCTTTCAACTCTTGTACCTGTTGCTGCATCTCACCTGCCGGCGCTGTCTGTTCGGCAGCAGATCCCTCAGGTTGTGATAAAGAGTTAATCTGTTTGACTTCAGTCTTCTTAATCTGTTCTTTTAACTCATTAATCATTGTCTGTTGCGCTTTGATCGTTTCTTCCTGTTTTTTTAATGTCTCCTCCAGTGTGCTAATCCTCGATTCAATTTCACTTTCAGCAAATGCATAGCCGGATAGCAAAGGGAGACAACAAAGCAGAATAAACAGGGTTATTCCTTGCTTCATACACACATCTCCTTTTTCCCGACAAAGGACGTTTGTCGGAAATGTAAGTTCTTTTATTGATATTGATTTGAACTACACAGAGGCTGAAACCGGAGGGGCCCGGTCGGAATAGTTGAGAAATTTGGATAAAGCCTGATGAAAGATTTCTTCAGGCTGGTGAAGGTAAGTAATTGTTGGATAGAAAACAAAAGTTTCATGAATTTCTAAATTACCGGAGGAACATAAAGTCGCCGCAACACATAATGGACATTCATCATGTTGACACCCATCATCATGATGATGGAACGCAATAGTCAGGGAAGCAACCAGAAACACGATCGCGAAAAAGAAATATATATATTTACGGTTTATATGAGGAATGGTTATCATTTTTATACGTATGAGCAATAAAATATTATTTGGTAAAAGTGTATATAAAATGGATGATCGCATGTCAAGATGAAATAAGGAGATCAATCCGGTCTTGAATTATAATTTATTGATGATTTCCGATAGAAAGGCTGTATACAGGTTGCAGTTGATGTTTTAAGGATTAAGGAATTATCGATTATCCCCGTACACACTTTCAGGTTAAACTCTGCCTGGAGCGTCTTAATAAAAATACATTTGATTACCGTCCAAAATTTAATCATCGTAAAGCACCATGTAAGTCCCTTATCGTAATTTTCAACACTTACTTATCACACCCCTGTACCTGCTCAATGTTTCCTTGACATATTAAATCGCATTTTCTATACTTTACTGCATAAATGAAAATCAAAATCTATCTTCAAAGGAGACGACTATGAAATCAAAATGGATATTCTATAAAGGGGTAAAAATCCTCTTTGCCGATTACTCCGGTTTTAAAACTGACGCAGCAGCATTGCAGATAGAGAATGACGCGGTCGACGCGGTCGTCTGTCAGCAGGCGCCATGCTCTGTGTTATGCATATCTGATGTTCGGGATACGGTGGCGTCCTCTGAGGCAATGGCAATCATCAAGAATAGCGCTAAACGCACAAATCCCTATGTGCGTAAGCAGGCGGTAATTGGTGTGACAGGGGTGCGGCGCGTATTGGCGGATGCGGTCGTCCGTTTTTCGGGTCAGAAATTGTCGTTATTCGACGATATGGAATCAGCTCAAGAGTGGCTGGTGTCAGAGTAAAACGGTTTTATCAAAACAACACTTGGCGCTTTTCCGGGCAAATTCTTTTCAACATGGCCAAAAAGATAATATATGATGCAGCGCGGACATTTACCCCCGCCGGAGGTATTTCACACTTCCGGCGGGGTGCATTAATGAAAGGCCGCGTCCGAAAGACCGGCCCGGACTTAAGAATGCTGTCATTTTGCTGCAAAAAGACATGCCCGGTTAGAAGAACAACATTACAGGAAAGTACGAAATAAAATATTCCCCGAAAGTCATATTTGTTTCTTGCAGCTACTAATCGACACATTTTACTTGAAAAATATATTGAGGATTACTGGTTGAGAGGTGCTACGAAAAAATCAGCCGGTGCGTTAGCAATCGGCTGTATCGATCTTGTTACACAGTTTTTATTTTTGGCCTCTGCCTTATGATAAACAGGTAAAGCAATGCAGTGAAATACAAAACGAAAGTCCACCATGCTGGATAAGTAAATACATTTGTACTTGTGGTTACTTCAACACTGCCCTGTGCAACGGCACCCTGAAATTTTCGAAGCATAGCCATATATTTATCTGAGTTTGGCGCAATTCTCCAGAATTTCATAACGACAGCGTATGCAACGTAAAATAAAAATAGCCATTTTGCACAAGACGCGTTTCTAAAAAGTTGAATTACAGTAAGTATGCCGAGAGAAAAATACAATATTATTCTTGCAATCATAATGATAAGTGGAAATCCCTCATACATATCCACAAATAACTTAAATGAAGGAAAGATTAGCCAAGCAGAGAAAACCAGTTCTACAATAATTAGTAGCCCCAGTATCTTATCAATTATTTTTGTATCTATATTCATATCATTCATGTGTAACATTTAATATATTTGGTTGGTTTTTTTCTATGATTGTTGCTTTAATACTATGGTTAAGTAAAAATGAAAAGGAAAATTAAGGGGACAGTTCTAATTAATTCAGCAATCGCTCCAATCTATTTCAATTAAATAGAACCGTCCATTTATCCTTTAATTTAAAATAATTGTCATTTTATTTTTAATGATTACGGGTTCTAACATAGCATAAAATTACAGAAATGAAAATAAGGATTTAAGGAAGTTTTTCATAAGCCTCTTCTTAAGTTTATGCTGTGTCGCTTTATTTCACAGCTTATTTTGTGATATTAATTTTTTTCAACCACTCCGATATCTTCGTTTTCGCGGAACCGGCATCGGCTCCATGGATAGCAATCCCATTCAAAACTGCGGCCATCGGACATAATTTTTTAATATCCTGTTGGCTATGGCCTAACCCGCTTCCTTCATGTGTGCAAAACGGTATAATGGTCTTCCCCGAAAAATCGTATTCCGATAAAAATGTTTTAACCGGAGCCGGAAATGTACCCCACCAAATCGGATATCCTAAAAATATCACATTGAAAGTATCCATATTTTCAATACCTCCGGTCAGTTCCGGCCTGGCATCAGCATTCATTTCAGCCTTTGCCACTTCTGTAGCTTCTGTATAATCTACGGGATATGGTTTAACTGATTCTATGTGAAAAATGCCGCTTCCGGTTATTTTCTGAATTATTTTGGCGACGACTTCTGTATTTCCAATGGGCAAGTTTACAATCTTTCCATTAACGTAATTTTGACCTTTTCGGGAAAAATAAGCCACCATAATATTTTTGTTTATACCTGCCTGCATGCCGCTCCTCCCTTGTTTTGTTGCCGGTAATGGTTTATCACATACAACCTTGCCTGATTGGCGCGTGAAACATTTATACTTACGGGTATCCGTTTTGCGGTCATCCGGCTTCATTGATGCATCTTATCGCGTTTAACGTTCTTGGATATCCCACATAAGGCAATAATTGCGTAACAACGCTAAGCAATACCTCTTTATCGTTTCCAACGTTTAAATTGCCCTGTATGTGCCCTTTCAGCTGCGGCTCGCATCCTCCCAACGACAGAATCATGGAAAACGTTAAAAG
>JBEKUA010000179.1:0-3564 GCA_049515495.1 Smithella sp.
CTTTTACTAAAATAAAATCTGGTCTACTTTCAAAAGGTTCACTTTTGTCTCTTTCAATCCATTTAAATGTTACTTTTAATACATCTTTATAACCCCATGAATTTGCTAAAATCGATTTATGTTCTTCAATAAATTTATCTATAAGTAGTTCTTTGATTATTTGATTAGACATACTTATTAGCTGATTTGCGAAATAAACATTTGAATTAGAATAAGAAAAATTAATACCTGAAACATATGATAAATTTATATTATTTTTTATAGATGATATTTCTAATTGAAAGTCTGTTCCCAACCTATTTTCTAATTCTTGTTCAGAAATATTTTTTTTAACAATTATAGAGAAAGGAATATAGCGATAATAAAAAATAAAATCTAAAATTTTTATTAAGGTCATGTCTTTTAAAACTAACAAGTGTACATCATCATTTATTTTCAAGGGGAAATCGCCTTGTTTATTTGTGATTTGTACGAGTGGTAGGGGAAACTTAATTTTTTGTAAAGCTAAATAGTTTTCATTTGTAACTAGCAATATGCTTTGCAAGGTACAACCATCAGCACACATGTGCAATACTGGTTGAGAAATATTTTCTGAATAAGGTATGAAATATGAATTTGTAGAAGATATTTTCTCGATTTTATTTTGCATTAATTTAACAGCAATTTTATCAGTAGAGTTATATTGTTTAGCTCCCAATAATTCTCCAATAAAATGCGTCGGAGTTTCTGCACACCTTAAAAGATTATTAAACGAGTATACAGAATTGATTTGCAATATTTTTTCATTTATTAAATTATTTAATAAATTTAATCTATCCTCAAGTAATCGCTTTAATATTAGGGAAAAATCTTTTACATTCATAACTTGAATTTAAATATTTTACCAAATTGATTGACGCCGAACAATTAATATACGACTTTCGCTTTCTTCCGATTCTTTCAGCAAAAGCGTAACAAATCTGATTCTTTTGTAAAGGAGATTTTTCTGGATTCCGGCCTTCGCCGGAATGACACATATTATTTAAGGCTGTTCAAAAACGTTCAGAGGCAAGTAGCGCATAAAGTGTAACAAACTTTTTTTGTAAAAAATAAGTTCGAAAGAAACCATCACATACCATTTCGATTTCACAGCATAACGCGGCGGCAAGGAGGAGGCTCCGCAGGCGTATATGAACATACGTCGAGGAAGCCGACGACGCAGCCAACAAAGTTAGCCGAAAAAAGCGGAATGGTATGCCCCTACTTCAGTTCCATACAAAACTTATCCATCTTCTCCGGCGGAGCAATAGGATAATTGCCGCTAAAGCAGGCCAGGCAAAAACAATCTTTTGTCAAGCCGGTGGCTTTGATCATGCCTTCCACGCTCAAATAGTGAAGCGAATCAAGACCGATGAATTCGGCAATGGCTTTTTCGTTTTCTTTCTTCGCGGCTATCAATTCCCCCTTGGACGAAAAATCAATACCGTAAGGACAGGGATAGATTGTCGGCGGACAGCTGATGACCATGTGAATTTCTTTCATTCCGATACCGCGCAGATTTTGCACACGATTACGGCTGGTGGTGCCGCGAATAATTGAATCTTCTACAATCATCACTTTTTTGCCGGCTAATAACTCCCTTACCGGATTTAATTTTACTCTTACGCCGAAATCGCGCATCAGCTGGGTCGGCTGGATAAAAGTTCTGCCGATGTAGTGATTACGAATCATGCCCATCTCAAAAGGAACGCCGCTTTCTTCCGCGTAACCCAGAGCGGCGTAGACGCCGGAGTCGGGAAAGGGCATGATGATATCCACTTTGGGAGCATATTCACGTGCCAGTTCATGCCCCAGTCTTTTGCGGTAAAGATAAACATTCTGGCCGAAAATCTGGCTGTCAGGACGGGCAAAATAAATCAATTCAAAAATGCAGTGGCAATGTTTGACGGGCGGAAAAGGTTTCATACTCTTACAGCCTTTCGAATCGATGATGATGATTTCACCGGGTTCGACATCGCGTAAATACTCTGCGCCAACCAAATCAAAAGCGCAGGTCTCCGAGGCAATAACCCAACTGCCATTGAGCTTTCCAAGCGCGAGCGGTCTAAACCCTCGCGGATCACGGGCGGCAATAATTTTATCGCGGGTCAGCATGATTAAACTGTAAGCGCCTTCCACGCGTGAAAGCGCTGAGGCCAGAGCTTTTTCTAGGCCATTTTTCAAATTTCGCGCCATCAAATGGATGATGACTTCGCTGTCCATGGTGGATTGAAAGATAGAACCGCTGCTTTCCAATTCTTCACGCAATTTCTGTGCGTTGACAATATTGCCGTTATGCCCCAGAGCGTAATATTCATCGCCAAAATGAACTAAAAAGGGCTGGGCGTTGGAAAGGGTGGATGACCCTGTAGTGGAATAGCGGACATGCCCTATGGCCAGATTGCCCAGAAGTTTTTGCAGAGTTGCCTCTTTGAAAACTTCGGAGACCAGACCCATGCCTTTGTGTTCCGATACATTGCAACCGTCGGAACTGACAATGCCGGCTGATTCCTGACCGCGATGCTGCAGGGCAAAAAGACCGAAAAATGCTAATCTGGCAGCGTCCTCATGGCCGTAAATGGCAAAAATGCCGCATTCTTCACGGGGCCGGCCTGATTCATTTAAAGCTTCTTCAAATAAAGATGACATACAGCCTCTCTTTGATCCACCTCAAGCGGATTGATTCAATCTTACAAGTTATTAAAAAGACGCACTTTTTTCCTAAGTCGCAGCATCGAATGAAGCAGCGCAACGCAGTATATGAACTTTTTGCAAAGTCGTCATTTATGGTACTCCTGCAATGGACATACCTGCCAGTCCTCGGCAATAATTGCCGCTACCGCTTCACACAAAGCGCGCGCGCCTGCTATGGTTGTGGTGTAAAGTATATTATAAATAAGCGCGCCCCGTCTGATATGATAAGCATCTTTTGAGGATTTACGCCCCAGGCTTGTATTGATTACCATTTGGATATCGCCATTCTTTATCAAATCAACAATGTGAGGCCTGCCTTCACTCACTTTAAAAATAACTTGAGCGTCAATACCATGCGCTTTCAGATGTCTGGCCGTGCCGCTTGTTGCCACGATTTTAAATCCCATCTCCTGAAAAGATTTCGCCACAGGAACTATCTTGTCCTTATAATAATCATTAACGCTGATAAATACACTGCCTTTAGTCGGCATTTTGAATCCGGCCGCCAATTGCGATTTGGCAAAGGCCAGCCCAAAGGAACGATCTATCCCCATAACTTCGCCAGTTGATTTCATTTCCGGCCCCAACAGAATATCCACATCGGGAAAACGGTTAAACGGGAAAACGGCTTCTTTAACTGAAACATGCTTAGGTATTACTGTTTTGACAAAACCAAGTTCTTTTAAAGTTTTGCCTATCATTACCTTTGTCGCCAATTTCGCCAGAGGTACGCCAATGGCTTTGCTGACAAAAGGAACCGTACGCGACGCGCGTGGATTTACTTCCAGCACATATAATTTGCCGTCTTTAATGGCGTATTGAATATTCATCAGGCCGATAACATTGAGTTCC
>JBEKUA010000180.1:0-3554 GCA_049515495.1 Smithella sp.
CATCGGCAGTTCCGACCGGAAAGAAAGCCCGAAATGCTCGGCAAGAGTTTTAAGCAGGTGAATTTCACCAATGGCTTTTTTCCGGACGAGATGATCAAAAAAGCCGCTGCTGTTTCTTACCAGATCACTATGCGCTTCAGCTAAAATTTCTCTGGATACTCCGGCGGAAATTAATTTTTCATCCAGAGATGACAAAGGTTCCTTTTTAGGGACAGGGGAATAGTTGTCTTTTTTGGAAGAGGCTTTTAAGGCCGTATGAATTCTGGACATTGATGACCTCTACCGTAAGTTATGGTTTATCCGGAGCTTTATTTTCAGCGGGTTTAGATTCGCTTTGTGGCTTTTGTCCCAATGTTTTCTCATTGAGCTTGATGATGCCTTCTACTACTTCTCCCATAGTTTCTCTTTTTTCCTGGTAAATTTTATCGGCATCCTGCTTGGTACGGACAATATGCGGCGTTAAAAAGACATACATGTTTGTCTTTTCCCGTGTAGTGGAATGAGTTTTAAAAAGCCAACCCAGAAAAGGAATGTCTCCCAACAGTGGTACTCTATATGTATTATCTTCCGTACTGTCTCCCACCAGACCGCCGATAACGATTGTTTCGTTATCTTTGACAACCGTCGTTGTTTTTGCCGTTCTTTTTAAAGTGGTTGGCGTTGTGGAATCAGCGGCAGATGTGAGTTTCGTGGACTGCAGCGATATTTTCAGACGAACAAAGTTCCCCTGGTTGATATGCGGTGTAATATCCAGGATTACGCCCACATCTTTATATTCATACGAGTTATAATTAACTAATGTGTTTGTTGCAGATTGTTGCTGCTGAGTGATATAAGGCACATTCTCGCCGACGTTTATTTCTGCATCTTCATTATCCAGTGTCATTATCTGCGGGGTCGATAAAATGGATACGTCCTGATCCGTCTTGTATGCCTGAATGACAGCGCCGATTGTCGGAAAGGTAATACCGCCGATGGTAATGCCAGTGCCGACAACGCCCAGAGAAAAACCATTCGGGAAAGCAGTTGTAGTTGTCGACGTAGACGACGTGGCTGGCGTAACTATACTATCAAGAATGTTGTAGAGGCCCGGATTTGTTGTAGTGCCCGCGCCGCCGGAACCGATAAAGGCGCCTGTTGTGTCGTTCACTTGTTTCATTCCGCGCCATTCAACGCCCAATTGAAAATCTTTATTGGCATTGACTTCCATAATCAAAGCTTCAATATAAACCATGGCTCTTGGCACATCAAGCTGTTTGATAATATTTTCGAGAACTTTATAGTCTTCACGTTCTGCCATGATAACCAGTGTATTGGTCGCCTTATCCGGAACAACCTGGACATTCTTGGAAATAACGGGTGTGACAGCTTTCTGAGCTCCTGCCGCGGTTGCCGCCGTATTTGCGGTTGCGGCCGCGCTTGAATCTTTAATGCTGTTGAGAACTTTTGCCAGGTCTTCGGCAACGCTGTTTTGCAGGTAATAGACCTGAATATTGGAATCGCCGCGCGGCACGTCTTTATCCATCATCGCGATCAGTTTATGCACGCTTTCCGTATCTGCGATGCTGGCTAGAATAATTATCGAGTTTGTGCGCGAATCCGCAACTAATTTAATTGCAGTTGTTTTGACCTGACGCTGTTGAAAGATGGTGGTCAGAGATTTTACAACTTCCGAAGCGGAAGCGTTTTTCAACGGAATATAGGATATCTGATCTCCCGCGCCTTCGACATCAAGCGCGAGTATGATTTCCTGTAATCTTTTTATGTTGGACAGGTAATCGGTAATAACCAGAATGCCGGCCGGAGGATAAGAAATCACCGAACTGGATTTGGAAATAATAGGATCCAGAACACGTTTTATTTCATCGGGGTTGGCGCGTTCCAGCGAAACTATCTGGGTAACCATGCGGTCATCCGGCGCGCCGGGTTCATTTTTTATCCTTGTCTCCACGCTCTTTTCCCTTGCCAGAGACGCTGGAACGATTTTGATCATATTGCCCGCGGGGACGACTGTAAACCCGTTAACCTCCAGAACAGAAAGAAAAACTTTATAGACATCGCCAATAGGGATTTTTTTAGGGGATATGACGGTGACCTTGCCTTTGACTTTATCATCGATAATGAAATTTTTCCCGGTAAGTTCGCTGACAAACTTTACCAGCACGCCAATGTCAACGTTGTCAAAATCAATGGTTACATATTTTTTAGAATCTTCTTTTTTTACGGAATGAGCGGGTTGTTTCTCTTCCTTAATGGTTCCGGATTCTTGTATTGTATCGTCTTGCTTAACTTCCTTTTCCGGCTTTGTGGAAGTGATGTCCTGTTTAACCCCAGCAGCCGTTTCCGAAGGAGCAGTCTCGATGATTTTCTTAGTGGTATCGGCTGTTGTGGTTGTTGTGCTCACATTTTCATCAGTGCCGGCAAGACGGGCCGCAAAGGCCGGTCCGCAAACACAAAACATTATTATCAGCGCTATTATGCCGCCTGAAAACAGACATGGTCTTAAAACAAAAGAATGCAAAGTTTTCATCTTAATTTTATTTTTTCTCCAGCAGTTTTTTAAATTCGGGCAAATCAGCCCAAACTTTCAGATCGCTATCATCTTTCGCCCATTTTCGTGCTTCCGGGTTGAAACCAATCGCATTCCTCAGATATGAAAGGCTCCGGGCCGCATCATTTTTTTGCGCGTAAAGACAGGCTAGATTATAATGGGCGTCAGGGTAATTGTATTTCACCTTGAGCGCTTCATTCAGACGGATAATCGCCCATTTGTATGATTTTTTATTCATATAAATCACGCCCAGATTATTTAATGACTGTATGTTTCGCGGATCAATTTTAATAATTTTCTTGTATAGACGCTTTGCCTCTTCTAAATGCCCTTCTTGCTGCTTTTTAACGGCTTGTGCGTAAAGAATTCCGGAATCAACAGATTCCTGCGCGGTTTTAACCTTTGCAAAGACTATTTTTTTATTTAACCCGGTCTCATTTTTATCGTCTGTTATCGTTTTTTTAACAATCTGCGGCTTCGCCGGGACAACACTTTGAACGGGCGAGACTCTCAAAGGCGCCGCTGCCGGCATCTTTTTTTCTCCATGCCAATATAGCAGAACAATAATTCCCGCCATCCAGAAAAGAAATATCAATATTCCTGCCAGGAAAATCCTTTTTCGCGGCTTGTTAATGTTTTTGCCGGAAGTCGACAGTATCGTCTCATAAGCCGCGTAAGGTGATTTCTTCTCTTTTTGCGCTTTAAGTAATGCGTCGTTTATGTAGCTCATAATATTCCTTTGGTCAAGGATTTCCGGTAGAAGCTAGGTTGTCAGGCGCAACCATATTTTTCTGCCGCCGCTCATAGTTTTTTGAAAATAATTAAGGCCGATATCGAGAACCGCCAGTTTGATAATCTTGCGGTCAATTTCACTTACATTTTTTGTATAGGCGATTAATAATGCTCTGTCGCAAAGAGCGTTAATCCGGCGGGGAATGCCTTCAGAGAAGACATAAATAAGGTCCATGGCCCTTCCCGTAAATTTAATAGAGCCGGGGCCCTG
>JBEKUA010000181.1:0-3537 GCA_049515495.1 Smithella sp.
CCACTAATAATAAGAATGCTAATAATTTTTTCATTGTGCCCTCCATTTTACAATTTTGGTATCATGCCAATATTTTTTTGCTGATGTTAAAATCTGCATGTAAACGTTTTTTATATTACACTACTAAGACTTATAGTCAATATAGAATAATAAATGACTATAAGTCCCTTCCACGATGGTTTTTCTTCGAGTATCTTATTTTTTAAGGGCGGGATTATGACAGCTATCAAGAAAATATTTGGTGTGCATCTTTTTCAACTACGCAACAAAGCAGGAATGACCCAAGCGAAACTTGCAGAAAAAACGAATCTCAGTGTTGACCAGATAAGCCGAATAGAAAGAGGCGAACGTGCGCCATCATTAGAATCTATTGAAAAAATATCGAATGCTTTAAAAATAAGATCGTCAGAATTGTTTAATTTTGACGATGAAGAAACTATATCATTGTCAGAGAATCCTTCTGAATCTTTAGAATTATGGAAATTGCTGAAAAATAAACGTCCTAAGCAGGTTAAGAAAATAACTGAAATTGCCAAAATAGTTTTGGATTGAACTTCCTGCCATGCTATTAAAGTTAAGAATAATAAAAATCGAATCCCATCAAGTTTTTAGCATGCCATATTAATATTTATCTCAAATCGAAAAAGACAAATACACCGTAGAGCAAATGCCTCAGAACAGTAATTCTTTCGAGAGGGAAAAGGACACTTAATAATTGCCTGTTTGAGATTATGCGGTAAAGAACTTCGGTAAGGGGTTAATGGAAGAGTACACGGGTTTTCTACGGGAGACCCTACGCAGAAAAATTCTGCTCAATGTTTAAAAACATAGTGAAAAAACTATCATTAGTATTTGATATAATTAAGTATTAAGCTTTAAATATTATTTAAAACAGTAAAGGAAAAATAGGATAATTTTACAATGATAATATATGTATACGATGTTTAAACGTGGGCGCGGTTGTTGGAGCCATGATAAAAGATGAGTTGAGAGCAAGAATGGGTAAGAAAACGGCAGATAAAAAATGCTCATTATAGCGGCGATCATTAATAAAAAAGTCATTACCTATGATGATAAACCTTGAATTACTAATTTTTATTTGGTAGAAAAGACAACTAAAAATAAAACTTAATTTTCAAGGATAAAAGTTTTTTGGGGCATTTTTGGGGGCATGCTAAAAATTACGCTATAAAGAAACGTAATGATTAAAGTATATTAGCCTATTAGTTCAAGTCCGGGTGCCCTCCAATTTATATATTGAGGAGTTTACTTTTTATATAAGTAGCTCCTTTTTTATTTAAATAATAATCTGTTAGAGTGGTAATCTTAGTTTCAAGTTCTCTTTCTCCGGATATGTTTTCCATTCATTTTATGAATGATTATTCCAATATGTATTGGGCGTTGACTAACGGTTCGAATTATGTTAAACTATTTTATTAATATGGAAAGGCAGGCGAATAATACAATGTTTAAAGTAGGCGATTTGGCAGTGTATCCGGCACATGGTGTCGGGGTCATTGAAGCCATTGAAAATAAAGAAGTAATGGGTAAAAAGCAGTCTTTTTATGTTATGAAAATCATGGGGAATGGCATGAAAATAATGATTCCTATGATGAGTGTTAAAGCGGTCGGATTGCGTGAGATAATTTTAGAAAAAGAAATACCCAAGGTATATGAAATTCTTCGTAATAAAGACGTTACTATAGATAAGCAAACATGGAATAAGCGCTACAGGGAATACCTCGAAAGAATAAAAACAGGCTCTGTATTTGAAATTGCCGGCGTTTTACGTGATCTATTCATTTTGAAAAGTGATAAAAATCTTTCGTTCGGGGAAAGAAAAATGATGGATACGGCCAAGAATCTGCTGGTAAAAGAAATTTCTGTGGCTACCAATGCTCAAGAATCCGAGGTTGAAAACAATCTGCAGAAAATTTTCACGGTCCAATAATACTTAATATTTGCTTATTTATAATACTTAACACCAGTTCTTTGAAAATTGAAAATGGGCAGATTACTTTTCCTTTTTAAGGGGAACCGTAAGTAATGCCTCCGTATTCTTATAATACCAATTCTAAAAGAAAGGAGGTGAAACGGTTGATTATCAGGATTATTTTAATTTTGGCATGTTCTATAAGCGGTTATGCTATTTCTTTTTATACCGCTTCATCAGATTCCTATTTGATTCTTAAATCATTTGCCGGCTTTATTATTGGATTATTAATCGCATTATTAGTTATAAGAATTGAAAAGGACATTCGTAAATTATCCTTAAAGATAATTGTTGGCGGTGTAGTAGGAATGATAGCCGGTCTGCTGATTGCTTTGATCTTTGGTTTCGGTTTAAACTTTGTCAGTAAAATCAGAGAGAATCAACAGGTAATTCCCTGGATTTACTTATTTATAACTGGGATATTCAGTTATCTGGGTCTTGTTTTAGGATCGAAAAAAATTGAAGAATTTAGTTTTCATGGCGCCGATTCCAAAGTTGTGCATGAAGGCCGTATTCTGGATACCAGCGTAATCATTGAAGGAAGAATAGCCGATATTTGTGACAGTGGATTTATTGAGGGAGAGTTGATAGTTCCACGTTTTGTTTTGAACGAATTGCAGCTTGTGGCGGATTCTTCCGATTCAATGAAGCGATTGCGGGGAAGGCGCGGACTCGATGTTCTGAACCACTTGCAAAAAAGTTCGAATGTGAATATTGAAATCGTTGAACAGGATTTTCCGAAAATTAAAGGGGTTGACGGCAAACTTGTAGCGCTGGCCAAGAAACTCAACGCAAAACTCATGACGAACGATTATAATTTAAACAAGGTTGCTGAATTGCAGGGCGTTCGGGTGCTAAACATTAATGAGTTGGCCAATGCCATGAAACCTGTTGTTCTTCCCGGCGAGCAGATGACCGTTAAAATAGTTCGTGAAGGCAAAGAGCAGGGGCAGGGCGTCGCCTATCTTGATGACGGAACGATGATCATTGTGGATAACGCTCAAAAATTAGTTAACATGAATGTTAAAGTCACCGTGACAAGTGTTCTGCAAACGACTGCGGGACGGATGATTTTTTCAGAATTAAAAGAAATGTTAGACAAAACAAATTAGCATTTTTATTTAACAGGAATATAAAAAAAGTCCGGGAAATTATTTCCCGGACTTTTTTTATGGGATATTTCTTTTTTAGATAAAAGATGATATCAAATCGGCAGAAATAATATTTCCGGGAATTGGAATAAAAATTAATTTATGAAGACTGTCGCCATCATTCCCGCAGGTGGAGCGGGGATAAGATTAAAATCTCATGTGGCCAAACAATTTCTGTTATTGGACGGTTTGCCTATCCTTGTCCAAACGCTCAAAGTATTTCAGGAATCAAACCAGATTGATGACATTATTGTGGCTGTGCCGCCTTATGAACTGGTTTCCATACGGCAGGAGTTGATAGAGAAATACGGTCTGGCAAAAGTGATAACTACTGTTGCCGGAGGGAATCAAAGGCAGGATTCCGTAAGAAACTGTCTTGAGGCTGTTACAGGA
>JBEKUA010000182.1:0-3494 GCA_049515495.1 Smithella sp.
TGCAAGAGATAAACGGAATTAAAATATATGATAAACTTCCGGAAATCGTTTGTCCGGAACACTCCTGCCTGGTTGTCTGGGATGTGCAAAATGCTCTTGTTAATTGGATATTTAATAAGGATCAATTTCTTAATAATCTAAAAGTTTTCATCGAAAAAATACGGGGGAAGATGCCGATCGTGTACACATTGATTACTCCTCCGTCCAGAAATTTCACATCGGCTTGGCACCTTTTTGCGCAAATGAGACGTTTTAAAGTAGATGATGTAAATAAGTTGCCGTCTTTTATGACGGCAGGCTCGCCGGACCGCGAAATACCTGAAACAGTCAAGCCTCATCGCGACGATTTCGTTCTGGAGAAACCTTCGGCCAGCATTTTTTTTGGAACAAATTTTGAATATATGATGCGGAGTCGCCGGATTAACACCCTCATTTTTACCGGTATCGCTACTGAAATGGGAATTGAATCATCAGCAAGGGACGCCGCAAATCGAGGCTTTTATCCTGTGGTAGTAGAAGATTGTGTTTCCTCAATGGATAAGGATGCCCATGAGCGTTCCTTAAAAACAATGGCGAAGCTTTTTATTGTTGAAAAGGCGGCAAGCCTTTTAGAAAATATAGACAAAAAATAAAACAGAAAGTTTCAGTGTTTCAGCCAATTATTTCCCGCAGGATAGGCTTCGGATAAATATCGCCCATTTTCCTCTATGGTTGTGTAATTACGAATCTATTGACAATTGCAGAGCGTTAATCACATTATTTTACAGTAACAAATTTCTTGACAAATCGGGTAACCGTATATATTTTGTTGTCATGACAACAAGTTTGTTATCATGTTTTATTTGCGAAAAAATTATTAAAAAGATGGAAAAAAAACAGACAATCAATGAATCTTTGGGTTTTTGGCTCTATCGCAGCCATGCTCAGGTATCCGCGGCATTACGCCAGACTTTTCAGGATGCAGGATATGATTTGACTCCTGAACAATGGGCTGTTTTGTTTCGCGTGCAGGAGCAGGAAGGCATAAATCAAATTCAGCTTAGTGAAAAGACTTTTAAGGACCGTCATAATATAACACGCATTCTTAAACAACTTGATAAACGGGGCTATATTGAAAAACGAAACGATGAGAACGATAAACGGGCAAATCGAATTTATTTAAGTCCAAGCGGCCGGTCTCTTTATAAAAATATAAAGCCGCTTGTCTTACAGCATCGCAAACGTATTTGTAAGGGTTTTAACGCAAAAGATATGCTCAATATCCGTAAATATCTGGGACAAGTTATTCATAATTTAAACAATCAATAAAGAGTCGGAATTTTTAACAAAATTAAATGCAGTAAATAAGACTAATGGAGAATACCGGAAACATGAAAAAATGGGGATTCAGAATTATTGCTATCGCAGTGATAACGGCGGCGGTCATTTATGGAATGATTTATTTTATTTATTCCCTTTCTCATAAAAGCACCGATGACGCTTATGTGTCGGGAACAATTGTTCCGATTGCGGCGGAGATAAAAGGACGGGTAACCAATGTTTTTGTCAGCGATAATCAATACATAGAGGAAGGCAAACCCCTGCTGGAAATTGACCGGCAGGATTATATAAATCATTTCGATGAAAGCAGTCAAAACCTTTCCCGGGTGGATTCTGAAGAGAACGAACTCAAGGCAGTTATTGTCGAGAAAGAAAAAGGACTCATTAGAGCACGCGCTAACCTGGATGTCGCTGTAAATGAGGAAGACCTCGCTCTCAAAGAACTGCAACGCTACGAAAAACTGCTCAAAAAAGAGGCCGTCTCCCAAAATGAGTATGATCAGTTTCATTCCCGCTGGTTAGTGGCTGTTGCCCGTAAGCGGGCGGCTGAAGCCACCGTAGCCGAGGCCGATGTTGCGCTTCAATCCGCCAAAACAAAAGCGACGACCCAATCCTTCAAAATCAAGGAAGCTCAGTCCGCAAATAGATTAACACAGTTAGATCTGGCACGCACAGTAGTTACGGCGCCGGTCAGCGGGCGGATTGCCATGAAGAATGTCGACCCGGGAAAATATGTCATGCCTGGTCAGGCTCTGCTATCCATAGTAAAGGAAGATATCTGGGTCATTGCCAATTTCAAAGAAACGCAAATTACCAAAATGACAGTCGGGCAACCTGTGGAAATTAAGGTTGACGCTTACTCTTCTATCAAGTTCAAAGGCCATGTCGACAGTCTCCAGCCAGGGACAGGCTCGGTCTTTAGCCTGCTGCCGCCGGAAAATGCCACTGGTAGTTTTATAAAAGTCGTGCAACGGGTTCCTGTCAAAATTATAATTGATTCCAAATTTGATCCTCATCATCCACTGTGGCCGGGGTTATCCGTTATTCCTACTGTTGATGTGAGCCGCGCAATCGGTTCCAAACTTTCCGCCAAGTAGAGCGCTCATGGAAGAAAAAAGGAGCACACACAAATGGATGATCACGCTGACGGTTATGTCCGGCATGATCATGTCGGCGCTGGATATGAGTATCGTCAATGTGGCCCTGCCGCACATGCGCGGATCGCTGAGCGCGTCCGTCGAGGAAATTACCTGGGTTTCGACCGGTTATATTCTTTCCAATGTCATTATCATGCCGATCGTTGCTTTCCTGAGTTCGCGTTTCGGCAGGAAGAATTTTTATATTTTCTCGGTATTTTCATTTACGATAGCATCAATGCTTTGCGGAATCGCCTGGGATCTTCCCTCGATGGTAGTATTCAGGATTATTCAGGGCATTGGCGGCGGCGCGCTGATTCCCATTTCGCAATCCATCCTCCGGGAAACATTTCCGCCGAAAGAACAGGCAATGGCGATGGGAATTTACGGAATGGGAATTGTTCTGGGGCCGGCCCTCGGACCGACCCTCGGAGGATGGCTGACCGACAATTACTCCTGGCCGTGGATATTTTATATCAACGTTCCCATCGGCATCATCAATATTTTTATGATTTTGCGCTTTATTGAAGATCCGCATTTTCTTGTCCGTGAAAAGGGGAAAGTGGATGCTTCCGGACTTTTCTTAATGATGTGCGGTCTGGGCGCCTTGCAGATTATGCTGGAACAGGGCGAGCAGCGCGACTGGTTCGATTCCAATTTCATCATTTATCTGGCAGTAATAGCTGTTGTCGGGCTTCTTTTATTCATATGGCGGGAATTGAGCACAGATAGACCGGCTGTCAATCTGCGGATTTTGAAAAATATCAACTTCACTTCGGCGACATTTTTAGGAGGCATTCTGGGGTTGGCGCTCATGAGCAGTCTTTTTGTGTTGCCGCTTTTTTTGCAGCAGCTATTAGGTTACCCTGCTTTTGATTCGGGATTGGCGCTTCTCCCGCGATCGCTGGCCATGGCTTTGATTATGCCGATTTCCGGACGAATATATAATAAAATTGGCCCCCGTATTCTTATCGGCACAGGATTGTTTTTAAACGCCGTTTCTTTTTATCAATTTTCTATTCTTTCATTGGATGTTGG
>JBEKUA010000183.1:0-3485 GCA_049515495.1 Smithella sp.
CCAATGCCGAGCCCAATCGGGCTCATATGGCGATAGCCGAACTGGAAAAAATGAACAAATTAAGTTCGGTTATCACGCAGAACATTGATAACCTTCATAGCGTGCGCCGCAATCGAGACAAACCAGCCATTGCATATTGCCGTGCAATTCGTGGACGATTTCCGGATTATTGCCTGCCCTCTGATGAAGGTTATCAATGTTCTGCGTGATAACCGAACTTAATTTGTTCATTTTTTCCAGTTCGGCTATCGCCATATGAGCCCGATTGGGCTCGGCATTGGCCATTAATCCGCCTTCAACAAGATAGTACCAGACTCTTTTGCGTGTCTGGTCGGAACTAAGAAATCTGTCGATAGTAAAATCTTCGGGATCAACTTTAGTCCACAGTCCTTCAGGACCCCGGAAATCCGGTATGCCTGATTCCGTGCTGATACCGGCTCCGGTGAAGACCACTAAATGTTTCGACGCCGCGATCATTTCCGCGACTTTATTGATTTTTGCTTCCATATAATTTCGTTGCCGCTTTCTCTATAATTTTCCTGGTTTTCAACCTTTCTCCGGATTTGATTTTCCCCCGAATATCTTTGAGCGCTTTTTCGTAGATATCCAGCATTTTGCCTGTTTTCGGATTTTTCGTGATAATGTCAACATACAATTCAGGACTTTCTGTAAATACTTTTCTTATAATATCAAGTTTTGTCCGGAAAATCGGCGTGGAGTATTTATTTATTTCCGAGAGGGTGATGTTTGTCCGGGCAATAGCCATTCCCATGGTAATTGTATTGAGATGATTAAGTGCTTGAACAATTGCCATCATTTTATCGTGCTTCCGGGGTGTTGATTCCAGAACAACCAGTTTATTTTTTTTAAATACTCCTTTAAGCCAGCCAAGCCACTTTTTACCCCGTGCCGGGCATAATATAACATTTTGTCCGGAAATATCTTTTAACTGAGGCCCGAAAAGAGGATGACATCCGATAACATCAGCCTTGGAACTATCCAGCATCAGTTTTACCGGTTCTTTTTTGAGCGAAGTCAGATCCATCAAAAGTTTATCTTGGGAAAGTAACGGTCCGACCTGTCTGATTATATCAGCGGTGGCGGAAATAGGAACGGCAACAACGATGACATTACAGAGTTTCGCCAATTCGTTTATTCCCAGCGCCGTTTTTCTTCCGCTGACAAGGACTCGGCAGCCTTCATTTTTGAGCAAACCGGCAAACCAATGCCCCATGCCTTTTGTGCCGCCGATTATTCCTACTATAATTTTTTTCATCCGCGTATCGCCTTTTGTCGAAGTAAATGATCCGCCAGAACAATGCTAACCATTGCTTCGCAAACCGGCACTATCCGGGGCAGCACGCAAATATCGTGTCTTCCCTGTATCTCAATTATACGTTCTTTCCCTTTGGAATCTATGGTTTGCTGCGGTTTCGCTATTGAGGGAATGGGTTTGCAATAAGCTCTCAGTACAATTTGTTCACCGCTTGTTATGCCCGCGAGTATTCCTCCTGCATGATTTGTTTTAAATCCATTTTTATTCATTTGGTCATTGGCCACAGAACCCTGAAGGCCTGCCAGAGTAAAACCATCGCCTACTTCCACCGCCTTCACCGAACCAATGCTCATCAGAGCTTTGGCTAGATCGGCATCCATCTTGTCGAAAACCGGTTCGCCAAGACCTGCGGGACAACCGCGGACAATAATTTCGACAACCCCGCCGAGGGAATCTTTCTTTTTACGGGCTATCGCTATCTTTTTTTCCATCATCGCCGCTGCTTGATGATCGGGGCAAAAAAGAGAATTATCATAAACAAATCTTCTCAAACTCCTGTCTGACGGCATTTTGTCACGGTCAATCGCGATTGAGCCGATTGCCTGCGTGTAGGCAATGACATCAATGCCAAAGCGGACTATCACCTTCGCAGCAATAGCTCCCGCGGCAACACGGGCCGCTGTTTCTCTTCCGGAGGCCCGTCCCCCGCC
The DNA here is from genome assembly GCA_049515495.1 of Smithella sp. Classification (GTDB taxonomy): domain Bacteria; phylum Desulfobacterota; class Syntrophia; order Syntrophales; family Smithellaceae; genus Smithella. Next base: position 1,987 of record JBEKUA010000183.1, read on the forward strand.
GTTCCAATCGCGGATACCGTATTTTTGCAGATAGGTAAAATCTCCCTGTCCGGGACGGAACACATCCTTTAATTCATTGTAAGAGGAAGATTTCGCGTCAATATTTTTTATAATCAACGAAACAGGAGTACCCGTGGTTTTTCCTTCAAAAACACCGGAAAGAATCTCTACTTTGTCACTCTCTAACCTTGTCGTCGAGGAAACCGATGTTGAAGGTTTTCTTCTATCCAACGCCTTCTGAATATCCGATTCATTCAGGGCCAGCCCCGGCGGACAACCATCCACAACTGCTCCCAAAGCCTTACCGTGTGACTCTCCCCATGTGGTTACGCGAAAAATACTGCCAATAGTATTGCCGGCCATAAATCACTCCTGTGAATCATTTCTAAAGGAATTTTTCGCCATTTTGGCGGATAATTTTTCTCCCTCTTTACAAAGAAGTGCCAGGGAGAATTTTATGTAATGGAAGCGACTGAAAAATCCCCCTTCATTCCTCTTTAATAAAGGAGGGAAACTCTGCTTAATTTTCGCTTTTGATAATCTTATCTAAAATTTTTGATTTACGCAAATACTGATAAATTTCTTCTGCCACCTGTTCCGGGTTCTTTTTTAACGTATCCACGATATGATCCGCGGCGCTCTCATATAGAGGGAGCCTTTTTCTCATAATATCTATCGTTTCCTGAATTATATTTCCGGAAGTAAACTGCGGGCGAGTATCCTCCTTTTGCTTGTCTTCCTTGAGCCTTTCAATAATATCCTGCAGGGGAGCATTGAGCCATATGATTACGCCCGATTGCTTTAACAAATCCACATTCTGTTTTAACAAATTCACATTTTCTCTGTATAAAACCACCCCACCTCCGGTGGCGATAACACAATCTTCTTTTTGTATCAGAAATTTAATGATTTCCTTTTCCTTTGCACGGAAATAATCCCACCCATGAAGCGCCACAATTTCTTTGATCGGCATCTCCATGTTTTTTTCCACCATGGCATCGGTATCCCAAAAATTAATATTCAGTTTATCGGCGAGGATCCTGCCCACAGTGGACTTTCCCGTCGCTCTGTAACCGATTAAAACAACCTTCATATCTTTTTTAATTCCTCCCAAAACGTCGGGAATGATTTGTCTACACACTTTTTATCGCTTATTTCTATGCCGCGCTCAAGCAGACCGGCAATGGCAAAGCTCATGGCCATCCGGTGGTCGTTATAGGTCTCAATTTTTGCCGGACGCATTTTCCCACCCTGAATTATAAGGCCATCGGGCATTTCCCGGTCTTTTATGCCAACGCGGTTTAGTTCCGTAACCATAGCAGCCAGACGGTTGCTTTCCTTTATTCTTAAATGAGCCACATTGTTTATAATTGTTTGCCCTTTGCGGAAAGCGGACAACACGGCTAAAGTTGGCACCATATCCGGCATATCGTTGAGGTCGAAAGTTAAATTTCCTTTTACCAGATTTCTTCCCGTAATATCCACCCAATTTTCTTCTG
>JBEKUA010000184.1:0-3451 GCA_049515495.1 Smithella sp.
CAGAAAAACCAGATTATTTTGGCGATTTCCGTAAAAGTGTTTTGCTCGTCGTAAAGTGAGGGCAATCCGGTTGTGATTTTTCTTTCAAAACGGCTGGGCGTCATTTTGATATCATACCCGGAACCAAATACTTTTTCTGTAATGATTTTTATTCTCCTCATGTGATAGGGCGAACTGACAAAAATTGCTCTTTTGAATCCATAGGCGTCCATAACTTTTTTTGTGAGGAGAATTTCCACATGGGTATTTTCGTAAAAACAGGGGAAGTCAAATGCTTGCCTGACTCTTTTAAAATACAACCCGTTATTTTCATATTCAGATTTCGGTTGAAGCAGATCACCATTGGTCTTGACAGTTGGAAAAGGAATAGAGGATAAGGTGTTTCCATTTTCACCGGCCCGGTAAAGTCTCAAATAAGAGGAAATGAACAGGAAGTCTGAAAATCCTTCCCCAATGAGCTGCTTGGCCTCCTTTTTTCTCGCTTCCTCATCCGACCCGATGAAAAGAACGATGATGTCGCTCCTTTTTGCGGGCATGTTTGAGTAAACAAAGTAACGGGAAGATATACTCAAACCAGCCAGAAAAATAATAACAATACCCATCCCAATAAACACTGTTCTCTTTTTATCGCGAATCTTCCCGGACATGAATTTCAGGTAACCGAGCCAGGAACAAGTTTCAGATCGAGCTTCTTGCCAAGTTTAAGCTCCCATTTCCATGCAGAACGGATGATGAACTCCAGATCATCATGTTTTGGCATCCAACCGGTCAATTCTTTCAATCTCGTACTGTCCGCAACTACTACAGGCGGATCGCCCGGTCTGCGATCGCTTTCCTCAACGGGGAAATCCTTTCCGGTTACTTTTTTTACCATGGATACAATCTCCTTGACGGAGAATCCGCGTCCATACCCGCAGTTCATTACATTTGACTTGCCGGTATCCACTAGATATTCGAGAGCTCTTACATGAGCCCGGGCAATATCATCGATATGGATATAGTCCCGAATGCAAGTCCCGTCAGGAGTTGGGTAATCAGTGCCGTAAATGGAAAGCTTTGCCGCTTCGCCTTTGGCGCACTTGAGCGCCCTGGTGATCAGATGGGTCGGTTTTGTGTAAGCTTGTCCCAGGCGGCCTTCTGTATCGGCTCCGGCTACATTAAAGTATCGCAAGGCAATGTAGTAAAAATCACCCGCGGCAGATATGTCCCGAAGTATATTCTCCATCATGGCTTTTGTCGCGCCATAAGGGTTGATAGGTTTCATGTCCGCCTTTTCATCAACCGGAATCCTGTCCGGAATTCCGTACACTGCGGCGCTGGAGGAATAGAGAAATTTCCTGACATTGGCACGTTTCATGGCCTCCAGAAGGTCTATTGTATTGCTTACATTGTTTTTATAATATTGCAGGGGTTCCCGGACAGATTCTTCCACCTGGATGGACGCTGCAAAATGGATGACCGCTTCGGGTCTGAATATCTCCATAGTCTGATTCAGAAGCGGGATATTGGAAATATCCCCTTTAACAAACTTCCCGTGCAGGACAGCCCATGAATGTCCTGTGGACAGATTATCGAAGACAAGAAGATTATGACCTTCACTTCCCAAAGCCTTGATGACATGGCTACCGATATAGCCTGCTCCTCCGGTTACAAATATTTTCATATGTTTCTCCTGATGTTATTGATGCAATTTCCGTTTTCCAGACTGTGTTGCGATATATTTGTGAGGAGGGTAACAACCGAAGCAATCTCGGATCTAATCTATTTCATAGAGATTGCCACGTTCACTGTCGTGAACTCGCAACGACAAATAAGGATTACGACACAGCCTTTTTACGGGAATAAAATAATTTTGCAATTAATGAAAAGGTAATCATGTGATGATACAGCTCCGCCCTCTCAGTTACAGGGACAATAAAACATAACTGAAAAGGCCTTATTTATAGCTTATAATATTTTAAGCTATGGGCAATGACTGTCTGAAGCTTCTTTTATGCTGCCTCGACCGCATCCGCGTGCATCTTAACACCCACACTTCTTCCAAGCACTTTTATGCTGACGATAAATACGTGCTGGTTATCTTTCTTCTCTAAAATTCCTTCTGCTCCCTGAAAGACACCGCTTCTCAGTCTTACGGGAGTGCCCTCCTTTAAATGAGGGTAGATATCAATTTTCCTCCCGCTTTCGAGCATGATCTTCAGAGAACTTATTTCTTCTTCCCGTGCCGGTATCGGGCATCCGGGATTCATTGAAACGAAGGTCACTGCACCCCGTGTCTTAATGACTCTTGAGATATCTTCCGGATTCGGCGCAATATAGACAAAGAGATATCCGGGGAAGAGTGGACATTCCACGTGCTTCTTTCTATCCTTCCATTGGCTCAGCTTCGTAACTGAAGGCAAAAAAGTTACAATCCCTTTGCTTTGCAATTCGCTGCATACAAGAAATTCATGTCTCGATTTCACGTACAGCGCATACCATTTTGCTGTTGACATTTTTAACAACCAGGCTTATTTTTTAGTTTCGTTTAGTTCCGGCATAAGGATCTTCACATCGGTTTTCTCCCGTAGTTTCCGGGCGTATTTATCCGCTTCTTGTTTTGTTTTCTCATCTACCAGAAACTTTTTTACTTTTTCTTTAACGTTTTCATATGCCAGTATCGTTTCCGGCTTAATATCCGTCACTTTGAATATATGAAATCCATACTCGGTTTCAATAACGTCTGTTATTTCGCCTTTTTTCAGCGCAAATATTTTACTTTCAAACTGCTTTTCCAGCTGTCCTTTGCGGAGATAACCCAGGTCGCCTCCTTTATTTTTCGTGGGGCCGTCGGAATATTCACGGGCGAGATCCGCAAAATCTTGATCGTCTTTCAAATTTTTTAGAATCTTTTCAGCTTTGCCGCGCAATTCTTTTTTACGGGAATCACCGCCCTTAGAATCGGATTGGATGAAAATCTGATTTACCCGCATCTGAAAAGGCTGTTTAAAAAGATCGATATTTTTCTGATAATAATCCTGAATCTCCTTATCGGTAACATTGACCTTATCGGTAAATTCCTTATCCATATATTTTTGAACCAGGCTGTTCCTGATCATTCTGGCACGCAACACCTCCTCATTTATCCCCCGCCTGCTTAATTCATTCTTGTATTCGGTTTCGCCGGAAAACTGCTGTTTAAGGGAATTGATATCTTTGTTGATGGCATTTTCATCGGGTTTAATACCAGACTTCCGGGCGGTCTGATAAAGAAGCTCTCTTCTGATCATGCTCTCCAGAACCTCTCTGCGAATCAACGACACCTGTTCGCAGGAAAGGGGCTTGCCCAACCCTAAAACGGTTTTTTGAATCAGGAAAACTTCCCCGTCGAATTCGTCTTTTTCAATCGGTGCGCCGTTCACAACAGCAACTTTTTCTTCCTTCTGATTCTTCTTCGTTTCTCCCAAAGCGG
>JBEKUA010000185.1:0-3439 GCA_049515495.1 Smithella sp.
TTTTATATGGCGGGCGGCGTTCCGGCGGTTATGAAACGCCTGGCTGATGATCTGCACCTGGAAGCCTTGAATGTAGCCGGTGTCACTGTGGAACAGATAATCGCCGAAGCAGTTATCATAAATGAAACCGTCATCCCGGATAAGGCCCATGCCTTTCAGCCTGAAGGCGGCACGGTCATTCTTTTCGGCAACCTTGCCCCCGAAGGTTCGGTGGTCAAAGCCTCGGCCATTGCTCCTGAAATGCTTGTTTTCCAGGGTCCGGCACAGGTATTCGAAGGCGAGAAGGCAGCTCTGGCAGCCATTCGCGGAGGAACCATCAGGCAAGGTTCGGTAATCGTTATCCGCTATGAAGGCCCGAGGGGTGGCCCGGGCATGCCCGAAACACTTGCAGTCACGATGGGATTGGAGTTGTACGGCATCAAGAATGTGGCGCTCATCACTGATGGCCGTTTTTCTGGCGCCACGGCGGGGCCCTGCATCGGCCATGTTTCGCCGGAGGCTTATGTGGGCGGTCCTATGGCGGCGCTCATCGACGGCGACGAAATTATGATCGATATCCCGGCGCGTTCCCTCAGCGTGGCCATTAGCGATAATGAAATGCGGGAGAGGCTAAGCAATTGGATGGCGCCCCAGCGCGATATCCCTGCCGGATATATGCGGCGGTACGTTAAAATGGTCGGTTCCGCCGCCAAGGGGGCTGTCCTGAGTTAGGACCAGATAGCCCGTTATCCTTGCCGGAGGAAATGAAAATATGTAAAATATAACATTTGAGCAATTATAATTTTGTAATTAAATCGTGCCATTCCGAAAGAAATATGATATAATTTAGCTTTATACGGAGGATATAATGGCAGATAAATCAAAGATAGGAATGGAATTACCCGCCTATACTTTCACAGTGGAGAAAGATAAAATTATTGAGTTTGCCATTGCCATTTCTCAAAAAGAAAGGAAGGAAGAAATCAATCCGATATACTATGATGAGGAAGCCGCGAAAAAAGCCGGTTATAAAGGAATTATAGCTCCGCCGACCTTCGCGACAAGTTCCTTCTTCTGGACAGGCGGCGGATTGATGGGGGCAATTAAAATTTTGGGTATGGATCTTAACAGGCTTTTGGACAGAGAAGAAGAATATGAATATTTTGGCAACATTTATGCCGGTGATGTCATTACCCGCAAAATGAAAGTTATAGATATGTATACTAAGGGAAAAGGGAGGAGAACTATTGATGTTACTATTCTGGAAACAGAACTTATTAATCAGCAGGGCGAACTGCTAATTAAATACCGCTCAACATTAATGGAAATATAGGAAGATATGGACATAAATTATAACGATATTGAAATTGGAAACGAAATGCCCGTTTATTCTTCTGCACCCATTACCAGAACGGATCTGGTCCGTTATGCAGGGGCTTCCGGTGATTTTAATCCGCTTCACCATGATCATACTTTCGTTAAACTGATCGGCATGAAAAATGTTATCGCCCACGGCATGTTAATTATGGGTATTGTTGGCGAAGCCATAACATCCTGGATTGAAAATAAGTATTTAAGAAAATTTGGCGCCCGGTTTTTGAGTATGACAGAACCGGTTGATTGGGATGACGAAGAAAACACAAAAGACAGGGCAACAATAATAGTCAGCGGCAAAATAGTCAAAAAGTTCGAAGAAAACGGCGAAAAAAGGTTTCAGTGCGAAATAATCGCTCAAGATGCTTTAGGCAGCAAAAAGCTCTCGGGATTTTTCATTGCGACCCTGCCTTAATAATCTTCTTTTCTTTATTTACCTGTTTTTTATCAAAAAAGCAGGGTTTGTTATAAAAGACAGGTAATTTTATGAAAAATCGTATTTTAGTTATTGATGATGACGCGGTTGCCTGCGAATTTTTGCAGGAAGCTCTGCGTCTTGACGGCTATGATGTGACAACTTATACCTCCGCGCAGGAAGCTCTGGAGCAAGATCTTTCTTCATATGATTTACTCATGTCTGATATTCGCATGCCTAAAATGGATGGTCTGCAATTCTTGGGTGAGGTACAAAAAAAATGGCCGGATTTACCGGTTATTCTCATGACCGCTTACGGTTCCTTGGAAACGACAATGGAGGCTATAAGTCTGGGTGCGTGGGATTATATCAGCAAACCGTTTTCTCCCGAAGACTGTCGTACTATTGTAAGAAAAGTGCTTGATGTACGGGAACTTCGGGAAAAGCGCATGAAACTGCAAACGCGGGTAACCGAAGAACCGAAAATGATTGGTTCATCGGCAATGATGGTTGAATTCTATAAACAAATTGCACGTATTGCTGATGCTTCAGCCAGTGTTTTAATAGAAGGTGAAAGCGGAACAGGGAAAGAATTGACCGCCCGTTCATTACACAGCATGTCTTCACGGAGAGACAAACCTTTTGTCGTAGTCCATTGCGGAGCCATTCCCGATAATTTATTGGAATCGGAACTGTTCGGATACGAAAAAGGATCCTTTACCGGCGCTTCTCATCAGTATACCGGATTACTGGAATCAGCGGCAGGCGGGACTGTTCTTCTTGATGAAATTACGGAAATGTCAACAGCCCTGCAAGGTAAGTTTTTGCGGTTTATGCAAAACGGCGAGGTACGAAGAATCGGCAGCCATGAAGTTCACAATGTAGCTGTGCGCGTGCTGGCGGCAGCCAATAAAAATATTGATGAAGAAGTAAGTAACGGCCGCTTTCGCCTGGATTTGCTATACAGATTTATCGTGCGTTTGCGTGTTCCGCCGCTCAGAGAGCACAAAGACGATATCCCTTTGCTTATTGAATCTTTACTGAAAAAGTTTGGCTATCCTAATGTGCACATTTCATTAAAAGCAATGGAGTTGCTTATGGCATATAGCTGGCCGGGCAATGTCCGGGAAATGGAAAATGTTCTGCAACAAACTTTGCTGCTTTCACCTTTCGAGATAATCCTTCCAGAGAATCTGCCGGAGCAGTTCCAGCAACAAAAAGAAAGAAAAGAAGAAGCCGTCGCATTGAATCTATCACCATTAGAAACAGCAGAACGGGATAAGATTTTACAAATGCTGAAAGAAACTTCATGGAATCAATCTAAAACCGCGCAGTTCTTGTGTATTGATCGGAAAACATTACGTCTAAAAATTCGCCGTTATGGCCTTATGGATGAAAAATTATCAGCGGACAACTAATCTTCTACTTCAACAAAATGAAAATCATCTCCAACGCTTGAACTTTACCAGAAGGATATTAACCGTGCCTTTCTCTATTATGCCTTGAAGCATAGTCTTGCTGTTCGTGCTCCTGATTATACGATAACGGCAAGTAAAGAATAATGGATGTTCCCTGTTGGGGCGAACTTTTTATTTCCATTGTGCCGCGATGGACTTTGATGATGTCGCGGACAATTACCAATCCCAGTCCGCGCAAGCCTTCATCCTGTCT
>JBEKUA010000186.1:0-3424 GCA_049515495.1 Smithella sp.
TAATCCTCAAACCCCGCCATAGTCTATGGATTCTCAGCATATAAAAAGCATCATCCATGTAATGATTTCAGCAATAAATATTTGTTGATTAACGATTATGAGATGCAACGGCGGAGTTAACGGTTTCCAGTCTATCACACTTGTGAAAAACTTCCTGAAATCCTTATTTTCATTTCTGTAATTTTGTGCTAGGTTACAACCTGCAACCGTAAAAAAACCCATCTTCATTAAACTATTTATACAAGACATATAAACGCTGTTAGTCGAATAGGACAAAAGAATATGAACAGAAAAGAAGCAATGAAAACAATTAAGCAAAGATTACAGGAAGGGAAATCCAAAAAAGAAATATTCGGTGAGCTTTCATCGAAAGTAAAATTCAAATCAGATTTGCTTCAATATATTGCTATGGTTCCTAGTCATGAGGATAGACTAAAATATAATAAAATAAATCTCATCCTGTTTTCACTGCTGGTGTTTATCTCTGTTGTCAAATTTATAACAGCATTTATCCTTTTGTCTCGTATTTCAATTTACATGCTGCCGATCGCGCTAATAGCACCTTTCTTTAGTATCTACTTTGCAATCATGGTCTGGAATTATTGGGGAAATATGTACCGTATCTTGGGGATGCTTGGTATTTCCAGCATATTGATAAGTATTTCAAATTTTAAGTCATTTAGCTCTTATAGTTCAATGGAAATAATCCTGGAGATTTCTCTTTTTTATCTTCCAGCCTTTTTGATTGTATTTTTGTCATATTATATTGGGAATAAAGTATTTCCGTATTATAGCTTTTGGGGTCAATTGAAAGAGGAAAAACTAAACTTATAATGCTTAAATATTGGAATTCGGGGGGACAGTATACTTAATTCAACCCATTGCCTTCGTAGGCCGGGTCTTTAGACCCGCCAATCCCGCGCACCTAAAGGAACGCGCTACGAATACCAGCTGCCAACAAAGTTAGCCGGACCGGGAATTCGGTGGAATTCCACCGTAAAATAAAATCAAAGCTTCAAATAAAAAATAAGGGGGTACGTTCATGGACGGACAACAAGTTGTATCTTCAGCTGTAAGAGTAACCGATCAAATGATTAACTCTATGCGTTCTACAAAGATGTGGACCAAATTTTTATCTATTATGGGTTTTATTATGTCCGGATTCGTAGTGCTTGTTGGAATATTTATAACTTTAGCAGGCAATTTATTACCGCAGGCACAAGGAGCTAAAATTCCGCCTTTCCTGGGACTAATTTATATATTTTTTTCGATCTTTTATATCATTCCGTCAGTATACCTCTTTAAATACTCTTCGGCGCTTGGCCGTTTCCTGGGCAATAAAATGGAATCTGAATTGGAATCCGCACTTTCCTATCAGAAATCATTTTGGAAATTTGTAGGAATAGTTTGTCTGATTGGAATGATATTCGCGGTTGTCGGCATCGTTGCGGCAATTGCAATCCCATTGATGGTAAAGCATTGAAAGCTATTGTTCCACTGAATCAGATTTCTTCACGCAAATAAGTGTTCCATCCTGACGGACTTTCAGTACGGGGAACGGGTATGGTTCCGGAACTGTTGCCAGACAGTCAGGCACTCTGCCCCACTTAATATTTGGCGAAGACCTGGTCCACTCGACAATTGGCATATCATCGCTGTGAAATGACAAGATGCTGTCTGAAGGTTGATAATACTGGGAAAAATTGAACGCAGGACAGTATGGAATTAACATAAGACGCTGCATGCCAGTCTTGCGGTAATGGATTAATTCATCATGTAAAGATTGAAATATCAGAGAGTTTTTGCGAAGCAGAAAGTGTGCATTTGCCGATGAGTACAGCATCACAAGAGCCAGGAGGCATGAAGCACACGCCAGAATAAGTCTTCGCCTGCGAGATCCCCGTTCAATGGCATTGCCCACAAGTATGCCGGCGCCTCCCCAGAAGAATGCCGCTGCCTGAGTGAGGTACACCTCTGAGACATGGCCGACGATGATGAATGGAAATAGTGAGAACATTGCGCTTGCAAGAAAGACAGGTGCGGCGCCGAGTGGCTTGTTACCATCCCGGACACCTCCTAGGACACCTCGGAATAACGTGACACAGATAGTCGCTACACTGGCTAAACCGGCAAAAAGGGAAATCCAGTCAAATACATTCGCGGCTCCATAGAAAATTCGAGCGGCTGTTACCGGGGCAATTGGTGATGTTAGCCCAATCAAAGATGAAAGGGCATTCACAACGAGGTTCCAGCCCAGTTGAATACTGTACCGGGAACCGGATTCACCTGACGATAGCGGAGCATGAATTGATATGTACCACAACAAATAAAGAGTTATTCCGACTGCCGGCACGGCAAGCATGCGAAGTTTATCGTTCTGAAAGTATTTATGCTCATGCGTTAAGGTTTCACGGTTCGATGCGAGAATCCAGATTGCCATCACAACAAATACGGAAATGCCTACTTCGCTCCAAAGTACAGCGATGATAGCCAGTATCAGGCTGCCTATGTTCCATAGAATGATTAACTTGCGGTCTTTGCGTGCTGTTGCCTCGAGTGCTTTGTGAAGGGAATAGATTGCCAATAAGCAGAATGCCGTCACAAAGATTTCCGGACGACCCAGCCTGAACAGACTTTGTACTTTTATCGGGGACAACGCAAAAAATACTGCGCCGATCACAGGTGACCAGATGTTATTCGTTTTTGCCCGAACAAGCGCAAACAGGGTTACGATCGTCGTAACAAAGGCGATGTAAGATAGCAGTCTGATAAGAATTGAATCAAAACTCAAATAACGAATGCTCACGGTTGCCAGAGTCTGCATGAGTGGTCTATATCTTCCCATGCAATCGTCGCGGAACAGGAAGATGTCCGTTAAGGACGATCTGCTGTTTCTGAGCGCGAAATTGAAAATATTTCCGTCATCGCCGAACCACCCGACTGATAAAATAAAATATGGAATCATATAGAGAAGAATGATGCCAAATATTATTGCAATGCCGATACGGTGGGTATTTGCCTTAGAGCTCATAGAGTGTCGAATTGATCTTTCTTTTTAATGACATTTCTGACTGCCGGTAAAACACTTGCTCTTTTCGAAAGAGAATATAACAAAATATATTTTGTATTTCAACCGGCAACTAGCCGCAAAATATTAGAGGAATTTGAAATTATACCCTTTTGATTTTTTCGGATAACGAGGCGGCAAGGAGGAGGCTCCGGAGACGTATATAAACATACGTTGAGGAAGCCGACGACGATGCCAACAAAGTTAGCCGAAGGAAGCGGACGGTATCACGGCCTCGCATCGGGAGGCGCATCCGCCGGAATAACCGGGCAGAAAACCTGATCCCGCCCGTCGTTGAGGCCTGTCGGCTTCTCTGTTTGTAAAAGCTTAAACCACACCCGGACATTATCCGCAATA
>JBEKUA010000187.1:0-3418 GCA_049515495.1 Smithella sp.
TAAAGAAAAGACGGCATTGGACTGGCAGAACTTCTGAATCAGTCCCGGTTTGGCCAAATCCATAAAATCCTTGCCGGTGCGCCCCAGCCGATAGCATGCAGTGCAGAAGCTGGGTATATGGCCGCGTTCTGTAATATCGAGAATGACTTCATCGAGTGTGCGCGTATCGCCCAGATTAAACTGCGCGGCGCGAAAGGCTTCGCTTGAGTCTTCCTGATAGCCGCCGGGATTAGTGCGCGAACCCGCGCTGATTTGGGAAATACCCAGTGCAAAAACTTCAGAACGCAAGGCAGGATTTTCCCTGGTGCTTAAGATCATGCCAGTGTAAGGGACGGCCATTCTTATAATGGCCACAAGCTTTTTGAAGTCGTGATCGCTTACCGGATGAGGCGGGGCGATGGCCGCCGGCGCGTTGAAGGCCGGTTCCAGCCTGGGGATGGACATTGTATGCGGCCCGACGCCGCAGTCTTTTTCCAGTTGCAGAGCATGCAAAAGCAGTCCCAGAACTTCATATTTGTAATCATAAAGTCCAAAGAGCGCGCCGATGCCGACGTCATTAATGCCGCCTTCCTGCGCCCGGTGCATGGCAGTCAGCCGGTTGGTAAAATCTTTCTTCGGTCCGCTGGGGTGCATTATTTTGTAAGTCTCGTGATGATATGTTTCCTGAAATAAAACAACGGTGCCGATGCCCGTTTTTTTCAATTGTTTATATTCATCTACGTTAAGCGGAGCGATTTCCACATTAATCCGGCGGATCTCGCCGCCTTTTTCGGTTTTGACGGAATAAGCCGTTTCTATGGCCTCCATGAAATATTCAAGAGAAGAGCGAGTGGGATGCTCGCCGCAAAGCATCAGCAGGCGTTTGTGGCCTTCGCGTTCCAGAACCTGAACTTCTTTGGAGATTTGTTCCATCGTCAAAGCCACACGGTTGAGTTCTTTGTTATCGTGGCGAAACCCGCAATACAGGCAATTGTTGGCGCAGTGATTAGCGATATAAAGAGGCGCGAACAAAACAAGACGGTTGCCGTAAATATCTTCCTTGATCTTATGTGCCGCCTGCCAGATCATGCCAATGAGTTCTTCGTCCTCAGTTTGAAGCAATATGGCGACTTCTTCAGGGGAGAGACCTTTGAGCTCTAACGCCTTGCCTATAATTTCCCGAACTCTTCGGGATGCTGGATTTTTTGCTTTGATAAGCAGGTTTTCAATTTTTGTGTCATCAATAAAATCTTTAATCATTTGAATGATCCTTATGCTTTTGTTAGTGCAGATTTAACCTCGACGCCTGCTAATTTTCCAAGTTTCCCTGTCAGAGCGCCGATTTCATCCGTGGATGCGTGAACAATAAGCGCTATGATATGAAGAGCTTCCGGCGAATAGGGAATGCCCATCCGACCGATGATGGCATCGCCGAATTCACTCAAGATTTTGTTTACGTTTTCCGACTGACTGGCCCTGTTTGTAATAATAATCGTAATAGTTCCAATTCGTTTATCCATTGTCCTTCTCCAAAAACAAAAAAGGTTTGATCCCGGAAGAATCAAACCTTAAAATTAAAAGACTTCAGACTTCCCTCAAGATCAGAAATTTCCTCCCTCTCAGGTAACAAATTTACTTCGACGTATATATATTCATTTAAACGGTTTTGTCAACACTCAATGTTGTTAATCATCAAAAAATATCTTGACGTCATCGCAATACTTTTCTTATATTGAAGCTGCTACGGTGAAAGGAGAATATTTTATGTCCAATTTAGTTCGTTTCGGTGTGTCGCTGGAAGAAGATTTATTAATAAAATTCGACCGGCTGATCAAACAAAGAAAATATACCAACCGCTCCGAAGCTCTTCGCGATTTAATCCGCGATGAACTGGTGAAGAAGGAATGGACGGAAAATAAGGAAGTGACCGGTGCGATTACGCTGGTTTATGATCATCATACCAGGGAACTTGTGACTAAAGTGCTTGATGTTCAGCATGATCATCATGATTGCATCCTTTCGACGCAGCATATTCACCTTGATCATCATAATTGTTTTGAAATTATTGTGACCAAAGGAAAATCAAAAGAGATCGAAGAGCTCTTTCAGAAATTAAAGTCCATCAAGAATGTGAAACACGCGGGATTTATGATGGCAACGAAAGGAAAAGATTTACCCTGATAGGGGGCTGTTGACCGGGCGCATATTCCCGCAAGGGAGGCGCAATAATGATTAATAATATTCCCTGCCGGTAAAATCCGAAGAGTTTTACAAAACGCTTATCTGCCGTGTTGGGCTGCAATCCGTGCAACTCAACGCATGTTTATATACGCTTCGCGGTTTGGATGATTACGCGCCTTGCATCTGTGCATTTTTGAACAGCCCCTCATTAAATAATGCATTCTTAAATTTTTTTAAAATGCGTGTAAGCAATGAAATAATCAGTTCCTCTGAAGCGACAAGGGCAATTCCAGATTATTTTCTTCAAGAAGTTTCTTGTTGGTAAGTATTTCGGAAACCGGGCCGTCGGCGACAACAGTACCTTCTTTAATCACAATGCATCGATGGCATACATCCATAATCAAATCAAGATCATGCGAGGCGATTATTTTTGAATGTTCGAATGTCTTGAGTAGATTGATGAGTAATCTCCTCGATCGGGGATCGAGATTAGACGCCGGTTCATCCATGGCCAGGATATCCGGTTCTACAGCTATAACCGATGCGATAGCCACGGCGCTTTTCTGCCCGCTGGAGAGATGATGCGGTGGTTTGTTTTTCAGTTCAAGGCTGTTTACCAGATTCAGCGCGTAATCAACTCTTTCCCGTACAGCGGTTTCCTCCATGCCCAGATTGAGAGGGCCGAAAGCTACGTCTTCATAAACAGTAGGCATGAATAACTGATCGTCGGGATTTTGAAAGACAACGCCGACCTTACGGCGGATTTCCTGTCTTGTCTGACGGGTCAGGTAAAGGTCGCCGATATTCACCGTTCCCGAAGTCGGCATGAGATAGCCGTTCATGTGCAGCATGAGAGTTGATTTGCCCGCTCCGTTGGCCCCAATGATACCTACCGATTCGCCGTGAGTGATCCGGAACGATATGTCCCGCAGGGCTTCGGTGCCGTCGGGGTAGCGGAAGGAAACATTTTTAAACTCTACAATATGATGGCTCATGAAAACACTCCTTGAATGAATCTACCCAACATTTGAGTTGCCGGATAGAACCTGAAGATATAGAGAAAAACCGCAACGGATACTGCAAAGATAACATCGTCGGCTTTAATCTGAAAACGTTTGAGCGAAGGCATGTCTCCCTGAAATCCCCGTGAAAGCATTGCGAAATAAACGCGTTCCGCTCTCTCTACGGTTCTTATAAAGAGAATTCCGACTATACGTACAAATATTCTGATGCCTTTCCCGCGTTCTCCGTAAGATCG